>JBCDIP010000315.1:0-4795 GCA_038748855.1 Pseudomonadota bacterium | reverse complement strand
GCCCTGCCGGGGATCATCGCCGGCTGTATCCTGGTGTTCGTGCCCAGCCTTGGGGCGTTCATCGCACCGGATCTTTTGGGTGGCGGCAAGAAGCTCATGTTGGGCTCACTCATCCACCTGCAGTTCTCATCGTCGCGTAATTGGCCCTTCGGGTCGGCCATCGCGATCTGTCTTTTGATGCTGGTGATGGTCGCACTGATGATACAGGCCCGATCGGCCGCCAAGCGGCGCGCGATGGAGGATGGCCGATGAGCAAGAAAGCCCCGAAGAAACGCAAAGGCTTTGTGCTCGGTCATTATCCGGGCATGAACCTGTGGACGCTCTTCTTCTTCTTCTACCTCTATTTGCCCATGCTGGTTCTGGTCGCTTATTCGTTCAACGATGGAAACCGGGCGCAGATTTGGCAGGGCTTTTCGACCCGTTGGTTCTATCGGGCCTTCATCAATGACGACATTCAAACCGCGGCGCTGAATTCGCTGATCATCGCGGTTTGCGCCACCGTCATGGCAACTGTGCTGGCCACATTGGCTGCGCTGGCGCTGAGCCGCGGAGGAGAGTTTAAGGGGCGCAGTGCGTCTCTTGGATTGATCACTCTGCCGCTGGTGGTGCCGGAGATCGCGACCGCTGTGGCCACTTTGAGTTTCTTTGCCATCGTTGGCTTTCAGCTCGGCCTTCTCTCGATCATCATCGCCCACACGGTGTTCTGCATCCCCTTCGCGTTCTTGCCCATTCGTGCCCGTCTCGACGGTATGGACACCAACCTGGAACAAGCAGCGGGTGATCTCTACGCCAATGCCTGGGAGACGTTCCGATACGTCACCTTGCCCATATTGACGCCCGGCATCGTGGCGGGTGCCATGCTGGCCTTCATTATCTCGGTTGATGATTTCATCATCACCTTGATGGTCTCCGGCGCCGGCGCGACCACCTTGCCGCTCTATATCTACGGAATGATCCGTCAGGGCATTACACCTGAGGTCAATGTGATTTCTACGGTGATGCTCGCGATTTCGATCGCCTTTATCAGTGCCTATTGGTTCATTTCCGCCAAAGGCGACAAGGTCAGCACGCACTAAACCTTCTTAGGAGCGCTGCTGAAGTACCGGCCAGGGGTCGTGCCAAGCTGCTCGCGGAACATTTCGATAAAGGCGCTGGTGCTCTCATAGCCCACGGCAAGGGCCACCTCGGTCACGGGCGCGCCCAATGCCAGCCGCTCGAGCGCCACGATGAGCCGCACCTGGCGGCGCCACTGGCCGAAGGTCAAGCCGGTTTCGGTGCGGAACAGGCGCTTTAGGGTGCGCGGCGATGCACCTGCCTGACCGGCCCACTCCTCGATGGACAGTGTGCTGGAGGGGTCTGCGATAATGGCATTTGCAATGCGCGCAGCCCGCTGATCGGTGGGATGCGTGATGTGCAGCGGCAGTGTCTTCGTGCGGCTGATTTCATGCATTAAGAGGGCGACCAGATGTTCCTTCTCGGGCCCATCCGCATTGTCGGCGAGGCGAATAATTACCTCACGCATCAGGTTGGAGATCTGCCATACCTCGCTTTCAACGGGCAGCTCTTCAAGCCCACCGGTCAGATAGACAGTTCTGACGGCCACGTCGGTGACGCAGACAAACCCGTGCGGCACGCCGGCAGGAACCCACAAGCCCCGCCCGGGCGGGATCACCCAGTAAGATCCATCCGCGGCCACACGCATAACCCCCTCGGCCGCATGCACGATTTGCGCACTCTCGTGGAAATGCTGCTCTTCGACATATCCGCGGGCGTGTTCGCTGGAGTATCCCCTCACGGTCAACGAATAGGCTGGTTTGGCACTTTTGCGGTATTTCATGACCTGATACCGAAAGACGAACAAGCCGTCTTTTCCTACGTTCAGGCCCCGATGGTCAACCCGGAGACGCCAAATGCACGCCGTTCTGAGGATGAGATTCCTGAACTTCGGCCATTTTCTGGATCACTATGTACTTTTGATCTTCCCAACCGCGGTCCTTGTGATCGAGCGCGACTGGCAGATGAGTTACGGCGAGGCATTGGCCCTAAGCTCGCCCATGTTTCTTGCGTTTGCCGTGGCCACATTGCCCGCAGGGTGGCTGGGTGATCGGTGGTCGCGCAGCCATATGATGAGCGTTTTCTTCCTTGGATGCGGTGGATGCTGCCTAGCCGCCGCTGCAGCGCCCGGGCCTTTTGCTTTAAGCGCCGCGTTAGCGGGTTTGGGCGTCTTCGCTGCCATATACCATCCGGTGGGGATCGCCATGGTGACAGAAGGCGGTGCGCGCCGCGGCCATGCACTGGCCGTGAACGGGGTGTGGGGCAATATGGGGCTGGCCATTGCCGCCGTGTGCACAGGCCTCCTGTGCGACCGCTTTGGCTGGCGCATGAGCTTCCTCGTGCCAGGCCTTGTGTGTTTGACAGTTGGCATATTGCACATGGTGCTCGCCCGCTCAGGCGCCCGCGTTCACAATCAGGATGATGATGCGGCGGGGATCAGCAGTGCTGCGAGCCAGGCCACACTCTGGCGTGTCTTTGCCTTTGTGGCAGCTGCCGCCTTGTTCGGCGGTGTTATTTTCAACGCTGTCAGCCTCTCCTTGCCGAAGCTGCTGTCGGGACGGCTGGCCGATGCATCCTCCAGCCTCTCTGAGGTGGGCAGTTACGCAGGACTGATCTTCGCCGTAGCCGGCTTGGCTCAGCTTCCGGTGGGATGGTTTCTGGACCGCTACGATGTGCGCCCGCTTTTGTTCGTTCTGTTCAGCGCCCAGGCAGGACTGCTTTACGTCACCACTTGGGTCGCAGGGCCTTTCATTGTTCCTGTGACCATGGGTCTGGTGCTCTCCATGTTTGCATGGATCCCCGTATCCAGCTGGCTGGTGGGCACCTATGTGCCGTCGGGGTGGCGTTCGCGCGTCTTCTCTGTGGAGTACACGTTGTCCCTGGGCACCACTGCGCTGGTGGTTCCTGCCCTCTCCTGGATGCACGTCAACGGTTTTGGGTTCTCCATCCAGTTTGCATTGTGGGCAGTGTTTGCCGCAATCGTGCTGGCAGCAGCGTTCATCCTGCCCAGAAGGCCTGCAGTGGGAGCACATGCCGCGCTTTTCTCGAACTGATGATTTTAAAAAAACGAGCCAAATCGCGCATAGGTTTGTTGGATTCTTACTAGCCCTAACTGACGGGATGCACTAGTCTTTCTGACTGATTTCGTGCCGTACAGGAGCCCTTCCAGGGTCGGCACGGTCAACGTGAAGGCCGTTCTGGCCGTAAGCATTCTGAGGGAGAATGAGTGATGAAAAGACTATTGGGAGTGGCAGTGGCCGGTGCGGTCGGACTGGCGGCAAGCCAGGCGCACGCGGCCGGGGAGTTGTTCTTCTACAACTGGACCGACTACACAGCGCCGGACATGATTGCCAAGTTCGAGAAAGAAACCGGCATCAAAGTGACGGTCGACACATACGACTCAAACGAGACGCTTCTTGCCAAGCTGAAGTCTGGCGCAACCGGCTATGACCTGGCCGTGCCGAGCCAGAACTTTGTGACCATCATGATCGCTGAAAACCTTCTGGAGAAGGTTGATGTGACCAAGATGGAAAACTTCAAGCACGTGGCCAAAGCTTTCCAGAACCCAACCTGGGATCCCAAACAGGAATACTCCAGCCCCTATCAAATGGGCACCACATCGTACGCCATTCGCACGGATGCCGGCGTTGGGGATTGTTCCAGCTTGAAAGAGTTCTTTGAGCCGAACGAAAAGGCATCTGGCAGTGTGGGTGTGTTTAAAACCCCCGAAGAAGTGGCCAACATGGCGCACATCTATCTCGGTCAGGAGTTCTGCACGGAGAAAACCGAAGACCTGAAAGCCGTTCAGGCTCTGCTGCAAAAGCAGAAAGAGCATGTGAAGGTATTCTCTTCTGAAGGCACGATGGACCGGCTCGGAAGCGGCGTCACCAACATCTCAAACGCATGGAACGGCGATGCCATGAAGCAACGTCTGGCCGGCGGTAAGATCAAGTACTGCTTCCCCAAAGAAGGGGTTGTGGGTTGGTACGACAGCCTGGTGATCCCCAAGGGTGCCAAGAACATTGAAAACGCCAAGATCTTCATGAACTGGCTCATGAAGCCGGAAAACATGGCCATTCAATCTGACTTTGCCAAGTATGCAAACCCGATCGCCGGGTCCGACAAGCACATGGGCGAAGACATGGCCAACTCTCCGGAAGTGAGCGTTCCCACCGTGCCGGTAAAGTTCGGCAAGAGCTGTGGGCCGAAATATGTGAAGGCCATCGACAGAATCTGGACCAAGCTGCTCCAGTAGTCTGATCCTGACGCGGGCGCATCGAAAGGTGCGCCCGCTTTCCGTTTGTGCGAGGGATGCAAGGCCATGGTCGATCTGGATCTATGCTACATGCCGGCAAGCCTGGCGTTGGAGCTCTTCCGGTCGCGCAAGCTCTCTCCCGTTGAAGTTCTTCAAGCGCAAATCGCGCGGACTGAGGCTGTCGAGCCGCAGATTAACGCTTTTGCAGATACATACTTTGATGAGGCGCTCGAAGCGGCCCGCGCATCCGAGGCACGCTACATGTCAACCGCGGGCCCATCGGGTACGTTGGATGGATTGACCTGCGTCATAAAGGATGAGATCCGCCTGAAGGGCCGGCGGACCACCAGCGGATCCTTGATCTTCAAAGATCATATTGACGAGCACACGGATGTCTTTGCCGAGCGCCTCGTTGAGGCAGGCGTGATCATCCACGCGCGGACCACGACCCCTGAATTCTGCCTGCTGGGCACCTGCCAGTCTAAG
>JBCDIP010000314.1:0-4797 GCA_038748855.1 Pseudomonadota bacterium | reverse complement strand
GGCGCCGGCGTATGATGTCGTTATCGGCCATAGTCTGACCGACCTCCTCGAGGTCAAAGAGGTCACCGGCGCGCGGTTGCTCGTATTGCACGTCAGCCTGGCGCATCGGGTGGCCCAGGCCAAGCTGTTGGCCGCCGGGAAAGACGCGGCATTTGAGAAGAAATTCGGCAAGGGCTCAAAGAGCGCTTAAGCCGCCCCAGCGCCCCTCGGCCCGATGAGCCGGAAGACCTCAATCGGCTCCCTGATCCCTTTGATGCTTACGTCTCCCTGACTTTGCGCCTCAAAGTCATCCTCCACAGCGGTGAAGGCGCGCGGACTGATGAGGATCTCCCCATCCTCGGCCCGGTCGCACAAGCGGGCAGCCAGGTTCACGGCGGTGCCCGAGGCCGTATAATCGTAGCGGCCTTCGGACCCCACCATGCCTATCGTGGCATAGCCTAGGGAAATGCCCACGCCGAAGCCAAGCCGGTGCCCGTGTCGCTTCCAGGTCTTGCACAGGCCCACCATGCGCTCGCGCATGGCCAGCGCCAGGCGCACCGCATCGCCGGACGGGTCCTCGCACGGCAGCGGGTCGTTGAAGATCACCATGATCCCGTCACCCATCCGCTTATCGACGCCGCCGCCGTGTGCCGAGATGAGCTCACCCATTTGCTCATGATAGGTCTGCAGCACTTCGATGGTTTCTTCCGGCTCGGCCGTCTCACAAAATGCGGTGAACCCGCGAATGTCGCAAAACAAGGTGGCGATGAGGCCGCGGTGGCTGGCAAGCAGGGCTTCATTGCCAGAACTCACAACCGCATCGGCCACGGCCGTCGGCAAGAAGCGCTTCAGGCGGCCCATCCGCTCAATCTCGCCAATCTGCTCGCTGACCCGGGCTTCAAGCGAGGCATTGAGCCCTTCGATCTCCTGCGCGCGCTCGTCCAGCAGGGCGAATTGGCGTGCATTCTCCACGGCGATGGCGGCCTGATCGGCGAACACCTGGGCGAGCTCCAGGGCGCGTTCGTTGAAGGGGTGCACCCTGGTGCGATAGACCGTGAACGCGCCAAACAGCCGCGAGCCCGACATGACCGGGATCGCTGCAAAGGATCGCGCCTTCCCAAGATCAGCCGTGGCGATCCGCAAGGGCGACCCGCTTTGATAGACATCCTCTCCGCGCACATCCGGAATGTTGACCACCTGCTTGGTGGCGGCCATTCGGCCAATTGCAGTGGCCGGGTCGAGCTCAAACAGACCTTGCTCCTTCAGCCACGCTTCAAACGCCGGCTCGATATTGCGCGACTGCATTTCGCGGGCATGCCCCTCGTCCGGGATCTCAAAGAGCACGCCAAACTCAGCCTCGCAGATCTCCAACGCATGGGCCAGAACCGCATCGATGACCTCTTCCAGCGCGCCTTCCTGCTTGCTGATGATACTCAGCACCTTGGCAAGGCCGCGTTCGCGCCGAACGGCTTCATCAAGCTCCAGGGCCAGCTCAGCCACGAGCGTGGAGCTATCCTTGCCGGTATCCGGCAAAGCAGCCGTGTTTAGAAACTGGGCCAGCTCAATCTTTGAGGTGACACCAAGCTTGCCATAGACCGTTCTGAGGTGGGTGCGCACCGTGGTGGGCGACAGGCCTAGTTCCCGGGCAATTTCCTTATAGCTTTGGCCTCCGGCATAAGCGTCTGCAACCTCCTGTTCGCGGTTGCTGAGCGCCTCAACCACATGCGCATCCTCACTCATCAAAGCCCCTGTCCTACAAATGCAGTACCAACCCTATCCTACATCCGTGATACACTAATTACTGCAGTTGAACGATCTCTCTGAGGGTCAATCTCGCTAGCATATTTGGACTGACGCACCGACACGGCTGCGTCGCAACCCGAAAGGAGCCCATGACATGAGCATGATGGAAACCGCAAAAACCTTCTTTGATGCCTGCGAGACCGGCAAGGGCTGGGCCGAATGCGCCCAGTATTGTGCGCCGGATGCAACCTTCGCCTGCCAATCCATGGTCTTGGCCGACACCGATACGCTTGAAGCTTACACCGAGTGGATGAAAGGGCTGTTGGTGCCCCTGCCCAACGGGCACTACGAATTGAAGGGCTTTGCTATAGACGAGGAACGCGAGGTGGCGTTGGCGTTCGCAGTGTTCCACGGCACCCACACCGCAGATGGCGGGCCCATGGAGCCCACGGGCCAGAGCGTTGCGGCAGACTATGTGTATTCCATGGAGTTTGCTGGCGGGAAGATCGCCCACATGACCAAGATCTGGAATGATGGGGAATCCCTCAAGGCCCTCGGCTGGGCCTGACGTGAGTTGGCGCGGCCCCCAAGGCTTGGGAGCCGCGCCTTAAGCTTATGCCGTCAGCGGCACAATCTTGATTTCGACCCGGCGGTTTTGCGCTTTGCCGGAGCGGGTTGCGTTGCTGGCGACCGGTTGGGTCTCGCCGGCGCCCACGGTTTCAAGCCGGCGGCCGTCCACCAGCTGTGTGACCAGATAGCGAGACACTGAGGCCGCGCGTGCTTCAGAAAGCTGCTGGTTGGACTCTGTTGAGCCATCGCTGTCCGTGTGGCCGATAATGTCGACGATGGACTGGTTGTATTCGTTGAGGACGATGGCCACAGAGTTCAGCACCTCAAAGAACTGTGGCTTGATCTCAGAGCGGCCCACATCAAACGTGATGTTGCTGGGCATGTTCAGGATGATATCGTTACCCACCCGGGTGACGCTGACGCCGGAGGCCGCCAGCCGGTTGCGCAAGTCGGCTTCCTGCTTGTCCATGTAAACGCCGACACTGCCGCCGGCGAGTGCGCCAATGCCTGCGCCGATCAGGACGGCCTTGCGGCTGCCGTCAATCAGGCCGCCCGCCGCGGCCCCAACAAGTGCACCGGCGCCCGCGCCGATAGCCGTGTTGGAGATCTTTTCTTCACCCGTAAACGGGCTCGTTGAACAGGCGCCCAGCAACAAGGCTGCTGCGGCTGCCGTATAAAGTGCTTTCATAACTTTGGTCCCACGTTGCACCACCTCTTGAGGGAGGGCCTAGGGGCGACTCGTGTCAAAAGTGCGGCAAGGTTCGTGAATTCTCACGCATAGCTTAACGCCAGATTCGGGCCCATCACAGACCTATTTCAGGATAATCGGTTTCAGAAGGCCCGGCAAGATGACGCCCTCCGGGCCATATTCGGCGAAAGTGCGCTGACATAAGGACCAGCGGGCGGCCATACAGCTGGTGCCCACATAGGCCTGCGTGCAGGCAAAGGTGCCGCGCCAAACGTCATCAGCGAACTTTTGGTTGTTCGCGTGGGCCGGACCGAAAACCTTGTCGCTGAGGGCCTCACCCTTTGCGCTCGCTTCATAGCCGCAATGGTTCACGGCGTGTGTGATGATGCGGCCGGCCAGACTCTGTTGTAGCTCAAGGGGTGTGGCGGTTTGGGCGCTTGCTGCCGGGGCCCACAGCAGGGCAGCGCAGATCAGACCGATTGTCAGAAGGTCTTTGCAGGTCAACTGGCGTCCATCACAATGCCGGCGTAGCGGCGCTTTTCCGTGTGCACCCGGTTGCCGCCCTGGTCATCGCCGCTGGCCGAGGTGGCCATAGACAGAACCGACAGATAACCTTTCTTGGTTTCGAGCCGCTCCGCATGGGGCCCTTCCTGCAAGAAGCGGTGGAACAGGGGCAGGTTGTAACAGGGCACCCACATAAGCAGGTGATGCTCCACATGGTAGTTCACCCAGTAAGGCGCCAGAAAAGCGCGCTCCAGCGGGGAGGCCAAGGTGGTGCGCGCGTTGCGGAAGGGATCACCGTCATCGGGCACCATGGCGTGCTCGGCAATGTTCCGGATGCGCAGGACCAGCTGGTAAACCGTGAGCAGCGGCAACAGCCAAAGCGCCGGATAGAGATACCAGTGACCGGTGAGCGCCAGGCCGGCAAACAAGATGCCGTTGGCCGCAAGAGGGCCGCCCAGGTCGCGGGCGAACTTGCGCAGATGCTCGGCAAAGCTCATCGGCTGCGCCCCCCATGCGCTGCGCACTTGGGCCAGGCGCTGCTGAAATCCGGTACGGCCAGTGAGGTCACGCAGGATCTTGCGGTAGAGGCTTTTGCGCGTCACCGGGAACGGGGCGGAGAGGACCAGATCCGGGTCGTCCGGCTGCTGGGCATAGGCGTGGTGTTTCAGATGGTAGTGTCTGTAAGCCACCGTGTCAGTGAAGGTGGGAAAGGCGCAGCACCATTGAGAGAGCCGCAGGTTCCACGTCTTGTCCTTCAACAGCAGATCATGCGCCCCATCATGCATGAGGATCGAGAGCCCCAGTTGGCGCGCGCCGATGATTGCTGCCGCCAGGAGGAAGGTGAGCGGGTTTGGCCACCAGACGAAGAGGGCCATTGCCGCGAAGATGACGATCCAGGCGTGGGCCACGAGGCTTAAGGCTCTGAGGTCAGAGCGCTTGCGCACCTGCTCCAACTGGTCGGGCGATAAGAGTTCGCGCGCGCCCATGCGCGGGGCCAGCTTGCTTTCTGACGATGCGGTCTGCATGGGCCCAGTCTACGCCTCTCACAGGGCGCCCGCAACCAGCCGAGGCTTCACTTCATCGCGTAACGGGTCTGGTACGGGCCCCTGCCCTTCAACTCGCTCTCCTTATTGGTGCGCTCGCGGGAGAGGACATAGAGGCCGCTGACCGTAATCATGCCCGCGCCGATGAGCGTGTACATGTCCGGCAGCGTCCCGAAGAAGACAAAGCTGAGCAGCATTGCCCAGATCATGACGGTGTATTCGAAGGGCGCCACTTTGTTGGCCTCCCCCACCCGGTAGGCCTGGGTGAGC
>JBCDIP010000313.1:0-4798 GCA_038748855.1 Pseudomonadota bacterium | reverse complement strand
GTTGGCACTCGTTGCACAGCCGGTTGCCGCACAAAAGGCACCAAAGATCACAGGTGGCTCTCAGATCCGCCTTTTTGAGACCGTGGCCCAGTTTCCTTATCCGAGCTGGCATAAGAGCAATCGCGCGCAGGAGGAATCGCATCTCACACGGAAACAAGAGGCCAACACTTTCGCGCTTGCAATGGTGCCGAAGAATGAGAGCTTCCTCAAATGGACCAAGCAATACACGCTGTTTGGCCATTGGAATGAAGACCTGACCTTACCCAAATTTATCAACGATTCGATCCACGTCTTCCGCGTGGCTTGTGGTGCGGAAAACCTCACCGTGCGTAAAATCCTGCGTCAGCCCCAGTCGGGGCTTGTCGTCGTGTTCTGTGCTAACAGCCCGAAAGGCCCTCCTTTTTACGGCTATGGAGACGGTGTTGGAGAAGTGGTTGTTATGTGGATGGGGCAATTTAAGAATACGTTTGTCAAAATCTACCAAAACTGGCGTGGTAAAAGCTTTAACGTGAACGATCCCACCTCCTGGCCGGTCTCCACCCAGAGACTGGACCGAAGTGTGCTAGAGTTTACAGGTATAAAACTGTTGCCCTATGACCCGTAAGCTCATGCAATGAAAACCATCTACGTTGCCTGTGGGGCCGGTTTCGGTGGCGACCGGTTCGATGCATCTGGCCCTCTCATTGATCATCTCGCGGACTGTGACGGACCCCGTTTTCTCATTTTTGAGACGTTGGCCGAGCGGACTTTGGCTATTGCTCAAAACCAGATGCTGCGCGGTGAAGGGCCGGGTTACTCGGAGTATCTGGAGCGGTATTTGGGGCCTGTGCTCAAGCCCTGCCAGGAAGCGGGTATCAAAATCATTACCAATCTGGGCGCTGCAAACGTTTCGGGCGCAGGCTCGCGTGCGCAAGAGCTGGCCCGTGAGCTTGGTCTGAACGCCCTCAAGATCGCGGTTGTGGAAGGTGATGATCTGCTCTCAGTCACCTCTCAGGACACAATTGCCAGCATGGAGCCGGTCGAAGGAACCTCAATTGCGAAACCGCTCGTTGGGGCAAATGTCTACCTGGGAGCACGTCCCATTGCGCAGGCTCTGGATTTGGGCGCAGATTTGGTGCTGACCGGGCGCTGCACCGATGCGGCTCTGACTTTGGGTCCAGTGGTGCATGAGTTTGATGTGCCGCATGATGATCTGCACATGCTGGCTGCAGGGACTTTGGCGGGTCATCTGCTGGAATGCGGGCCCCAAGTGACGGGGGCTTACTTTGCCGACCCGCCGTATAAGAGTGTGCCGGACTTGGCAAATATCGGCTATCCCGTCGGGGAAATAGGTGCAGATGGTAATATCACCATCACCAAGCCATCTGGCACCGGCGGGCTGGTGTCCGAAGCCACCGTCAAGGAACAGATCCTCTATGAAATGCATGATCCGGCCAATTACCTCACCCCCGATGTGACGTTGGATGTCACCCACGTCAGCGTAAATCAGGAAGGACCGGACAGGGTCCGCGTGACCGGCGCTCAAGGCAAACCGCCACCGGCGACGCTGAAGGCCACCATCTCAATGGACGCCGGTCATTTGGGAGAAGCTGAAATGTCCTATGCCGGACCGAACGCCAGAGCCCGCGCAGAGCTGGCCATTGACGTTCTGCGCCAACGTTTTCAGCGACTGGCCATATCGTGTCCGGTGAGGTTCGATATCCTGGGGGTGATGAGCGTGTTCGATGATGATGACGGGACGTTGCGTGCCAAGTCTGAGCCGGATCCGGACGGTGATCTGCGGGTGCGGGTCGCTGCGCGTTCGGACGATAAGCAGGAATTGGAGCGCATTGCGCTGGAGGTATACAGTCTGTGGGTCACAGGTCCGGCGGGCGGCGCAGGCTTTCGCAAGAGCCTCTCCTCTAAGGTAAAAACCGCATCGGTTCTGGTAGACCGGAACTTGCCTGACGTGACGGTGAGATTGGTCTGATGGCCGAAACCCCAGAAGAACGGCCGTTGCATGTCTTTGCGCATGCGCGCGCGGGCGACAAGGGTAACTCGGTGAACATAAGCGTTATACCTTACTATGCCGGGGCCTATGACCACCTATTGTCTGAAGTGACCGAAGATCGCGTACGCGCATTGCTTTCGCACAGGTCGATTGGGAAAGTGCATCGGTACGAAGTTCCTGGCCTCCCCGCGCTCAATTTTGTGATCGAGGATGCCTTGGAGGGCGGTGTTAATCTGTCTCTTGGTCTGGATGGCCATGGCAAGTCTCTCTCCTTCCTTGTTCTCACCTTGGCGGTCCGGATTCCCTTAAAATTTGCGCATCAAGCAGCACGATTACAGGTGCTTTGATCGATTTTCCCCAGGCTCATGAACGGTTTTCACGCTCAATTCACGCTGCGAGTGACAAAACTCACACTGTAATTGCGATAACCGTGCCATCGTGCGTCTCGGCAAGGAGGATGCATGAAGCAGAGTGGTGCTCTAAGCAAGAGATAAAGGAGCGGGAAATGCCGAGTTTAACACGTGAACAATTGGACGAAGAACGCGCGGTTGAAACACTAACAGTCGATGAGATGATGGACGGGTTCCGTCAGCTTTACAATTCGATGGCGGGCGACCCCTGTCTGGACGATTTGGCCAGTGCCATCAAAGATCTCATGATCGAGTTGGACGACCGGCGCAATCTGGCCATGCTGGTGGCCGCTGAGGAAGATCAAGAGCTGCGGTGCAAATCGCTTCACTAGCTCCACCTTCTTTGAAGATAATCTGGACGCGCCGGCTCTTTACTGAGACCGGCGCGTTTTTGGTTTATCTCCAACCAAGGACCAGTTGCGGCGCGCTGGGATCGGCCGATGCTGCTGAGACCCTGAACTCGTCGGGGACGTCTGAGGGGGTTGAGAAGAACACGTAGCGCCCGTCCTTCACGCCGGCGACGGGCGGTTGACCGGTTGTCAGAAACATGTCGTGGCCTTCCTTCAGGTTCTGCCAAAAGCCAAACCACTTGTGGCCCACATGGGCCAGCATGGCCTGATCGGTCATTCTGAAGGGGAAGGCGTGAACCGGGAATTTGCGCTGACCGCCCACGAAGGCCTCGCGCGCAAGGGCGTAGAGCTCTTGCACGGCCTCATCGGTGATCGCATAGCATCCTGCGGACTCGCAGCCTCCGTGCACCATGAGGTGCTTGCCGGTGTAGCCATAGGACCGATCATAGGCGTTCGGGTACCCGATATTGAAGGACAGATGGTACTTGCTGCGCGGGTTCATTTGCTGCGGAGTGACCACATAGAAGCCCTCTGGCGCCTGTTTGTCGCCTTCTTTGGTCTTGGGACCCAGCTCTCCGGACCATCTGCACACGTGGTAGGTTTTGAACTTGGTGTAGCGGCCCCACTGGTTCTTCAGCCAGACCTCCAGTGCAGATTCCTCCTTGAAGATCCGCACATACATGGGCGCGCCAAGCGGGATGCCCTTTTCTTTCAGGCTGGCTAGAGCCTCAGGAGACAGCGGCTTCTGGTCCTTGGACTTAGGCAGACAGGCGCTGAGTACCAGCGATAGAGCAAGCACCACCAAGAGCCTGACGAAGCCTGGCAAGGCAAAACTCTGACCAGTGATTTTCGATCTATTCTTCATCACCGAAACAATCCGCTCCTGGCGTTTCGAAATGATTAACCAAAACACTTTCGTGCTCAAGAATTGGTTACAGCGCGCTGCCCAATTCGATGAACTTGTCACGGCGTGCCTTACGGATCTCGTTGGGCTTAAGCTCCGAAAGATCCTCTAGCGCTGCGCCGATAGCATCTCCCACCGCATCAATGGCCGCTTGGGGGTTACGGTGGGCGCCGCCCACCGGCTCATCAACCACAACATCGATCACGCCGAGCTTCTTCAGGTCCTGGGCAGTGATTTTCATAGCGGTGGCTGCGTCTTCAGCCCGCGCAGAATCGCGCCACAAGATGGATGCCGCCCCTTCCGGTGAGATCACGCTGTAAACGGAATGTTCCATCATGATGGCCGTGTTGGCCGTCGCAATCGCTATCGCGCCGCCGGAGCCACCTTCACCGGTGATGGTGGCGATAATCGGGACACGCAGGCTCAAACAGCAGTCGGTGGAGCGCGCAATGGCTTCCGCCTGGCCGCGCTCTTCCGCACCGACACCTGGATAGGCGCCTGGCGTGTCCACAAAAGTGAGGATCGGCAGACCGAATTTATCGGCCATCTCCATGAGGCGAATGGCTTTGCGGTAGCCCTCAGGGCGGGCCATGCCGAAGTTATGCTTTAGGCGGCTTTCGGTGTTTGAGCCCTTCTCGTGGCCGATGATCATCACCGCATCGCCTCTAAACCGTCCAGGACCGCCAATGATGGCCGCATCGTCCGCATAGGCGCGGTCGCCGGAGAGTGGAGAGAATTCCGTGATCAAGTGCTCAATATAGTCAGAACAATGCGGGCGTTCCCCATGACGGGCAACTTGGGTCTTTTGCCAAGGCGTGAGCTTTTTATAGATATCCTCAAGACTGGATTTTGCTTTGCCTTCTAAGACCTCGATCTCCTTGGCGACACCATCGGTCTCGCCGTCTTCAACCACGTCTTTCAGGTCAGCGATTTTGCCTTCGATCTCAGCTACGGGCTTTTCGAAATCCAAATAGGTGCGCATGGGTCTTCAGAACGTTTGTTTGAAATGTGCCGACTATACGCCATGCTCTAGGCGGCTGGCGACGTGCTGGCAAGAGGATGGTGCTGATTTACGACTTTTTTCAGGCGCTCAGACAAAACGTGGGTGTAGATCTGTGTGGTTGAGATATCCGCATGGCCAAGC
>JBCDIP010000312.1:0-4801 GCA_038748855.1 Pseudomonadota bacterium | reverse complement strand
TCTGGACCGACGGCACGGTCACCCCGCTGGATCTGGGGATGAATTGGGCCGTCTCCAAGAAGAAGGCTGACTACCTGGGCAAACGGGCCCTGGAGCTGCCTCATCTGGCCGATGAGAACCGCAAAGAGCTGGTGGGCCTTCTCACAGAAGACCCCAACGAGGTGCTGCCGGACGGTGCTTATGCGGTCTCATCCGTCACCGAGAAGCTGCCCATGGACATGATCGGCCAGGTCACCTCCACTTACTGGAGCCCAACGCTCAACCGCTCCATCGCCATGGCGCTGATCAAGAAGGGCCGGGCCAAGATGGGCGAGAAGGTCACCTTCCCGGTGGCTGAAGGCAAAGTGATCCGGGCAGAGATTGTGGATCCGGTGTTCTATGACAAGGAAGGGGAGAGGCAGAATGTCTGAGGCTCTCATCATCACCCCGCTTTATGACCGTGAGGCGCCGGCGAGCCTGGCCATCTCCATGACCGAGATCGTGGACCGCGGCATGATCGACCTGCGCGGCCTGCCCAAGGACAAGAAGTTCATGGATGCCGCCAAGTCCGCACTCGGTGTGGCCTTGCCGACAGAGCCGCGCACGTCTGCGCAGAGCGGTGAAATCTTGTGCCTGTGGATGTCCGTAGATCAGTGGCTCATCGTGTGTCCCCGTAAGGAGGCAAGCGCGCTGTTGGACAAACTCAACGGTGCGCTGGAAGGGATCTTCTCTCTCGCGGTGGACATGTCCGATGCCCGCTCGATTATCCGGCTGACGGGTGAGCGGGTGCGCGAGACCCTGATGAAGGGCTCATCGATCGACTTTACGCAACCCGGCCATGGGGCCGGAACTGTTCGCCGCATGCTGTTCGGCGAAATTGCGGCCATGGTGCATGTAGTGTCTGAAGAACCGGACGTGTTCGACCTGATGGTCTTCCGCTCTTACGCCCACCATGCCTGGGATTGGGTGGAGGCGACGGCCACGAAAGGCAGCGAGATTGGCTTCTTGAAACCGAGCGAAGCGCCGGCGGTGGTGTAGGCCCCCCGCGCACCCCACTCACCGTCATCCCGGAATTTTGCGCAAGCAAAATATCCGGGACCCAGAGCCGCTTGCTTCGGTGCCCGGAGCCCTGGGTCCCCGCTTTCGCGCGGATGACGAAGAGTAATTGAAACCACGTGCCCTATCGGGCAACCCTCCGCCACACCGTCTCCACAGCGCTGACCAGGCGGTAAACGCCTTCAGAGATCATCATGGAGACGGTGAGCGAGGAACCGTGCGTGGTGTTGATAGGTTGGGTCATGGGACAAATCTCCTTGGAACGAGTTGCACAGAAGATGCCCACATCGCCGCACTTTGACAAACGATGCTTTCTGATGCAATAAGTTAGATTATCTAATATATAACGTTCAGATGAACCCAGATGCGCCGCCTTCCGCCCTTAAACTCCTTGCGTGCTTTCGAATCAGCCGCCAGGTGGCTCAGCTTTTCTAAAGCTGCAGAAGAGCTGTTCGTCACCCCGGCGGCCATCAGCCAGCAGATCAAGCAACTGGAAACCTACCTGGGCGTGCCCCTCTTCCACCGTATGACCCGGGCGGTGCGCCTGACCGAAGAAGCCAGGACCGTTTTGCCCCTCATCACAGAAGGGTTCGACAAGCTCGCAGATGCTGTGGAGCATCTCACCCAAGACCAGGAAAGCGGCGTTCTCACCGTCAGCAGCGCCCCCACGTTTGCGCAAAAGTGGCTTCTGCCTCGCCTGCCTGATTTTACCGACAAACACCCCGAAATCGATCTGCGTCTCGACGCCTCGCTCCTCAACCGCGACTTTGAGCGCGACGGGATCGATATCGGCATCCGGCTCGGCCTCGGCGATTATCCCGGGCTCCATTCCGAACGGGTCTTTGGCGAGCAGGTCTCCGTGGTCTGCAGCCCAAAACTGCTCACCGGAGAAACGCCTCTCAAATCCCCGGCGGACCTCAGGCATGTGCGTCTGCTCCATGTGGATTGGGGCCAGTTTTCAGTTCCCCTGCCCGACTGGCAAATGTGGCTGAAAGCGGCCGGGCTTGAAGACATGAGCGTCAAGCACGGTCCCACCTTCACGGTGGAAAACATGGCCGTTGAGGCGGCTGCGGCCGGCAATGGGGTGGCCCTCGTCAGCAATTATGCCGTGACGGAAGAACTGGCCACCGGCCGCCTGGTGCGCCCCTTTGAGCTGGCCTTAAAGGCCGGGATTTCCTATTGGCTGGTGTGCCCCCATGCCCATATGCGCCGGGCCAAGGTTAAGGCCTTTTCCACATGGCTCATGGATCAGGCTGCGCTGGACAGCACCTCAAGAGCTTTGGAATCGGGCGTTGAAGCTTAAAGTTTAGCCCGCACCCCACCACAACCTGCAGGGCGCCGGACCCTTGACAAACCACCCCGACTCCATTGCATCATTGGCTTGAGGGGAAAACTTAACCAACCTGCGCACAGTCGCCGTTCATCCAAGGTTCAGGCAGATTTTTATAGTGTGGCATCCATGAACTGGAGTGGAGCTGGAATTGTGCTGAGACTTATCTTTTTCATAGGAGCCATGGCGCTTGCCGCCACGAGTGCGCAGGCAATGCACTCTGCGGCTTTGAAAGCCTCAGCCCCTGGCGTTGCTGCTGATTTTCAGCTGGCCCAGAGCAATGGCCACAAGCTGATTGCGCCCTCTGCCGCCGCCCGCATTGCACGCCGGGTGGCGCCCGCCAGCAAGCTCCTCAACGTCCGACTTTCCGGTGGCGGATCCCCGCGGTATGTTATCAAAGCACGCAACAAGGGTAAGCTGCACATTATCGTGATTGATGCTAAGACAGGATCCGTGATGCGCCGCTAGCTCGGTGTTGGGCTGCCCCGCAAGAAGGAACCTCTCATGCGCATACTCGTCGTTGAAGATGATCCCGATATCAACAGGCAATTGGTCAACGCCCTGACCGATTCCGGCTATGTGGTCGACAATGCCACCGACGGTGAAGAAGGCCACTTTCTCGGCGATACCGAACCTTATGATTGCGTGATCTTGGATCTCGGCCTGCCCGTCATGGACGGCGTAAGCGTTTTGGAAGCCTGGCGCCGGGAAGGCCATAAGATGCCGGTGCTGATTCTCACAGCCCGCGACCGCTGGTCTGACAAAGTGTCGGGCTTTGACGCCGGCGCCGACGACTACGTCTCCAAGCCCTTCCACATGGAAGAGGTGCTGGCCCGGGTGCGCGCGCTTTTGCGGCGCAGCGCCGGTCACGCCACAAGCGAGCTGACCTGCGGCCCCATGATGCTCGACACCAAGTCGGCCAAGGTCACCGTGGACGGCCGCGCCATCAAGCTGACCTCGCTGGAATACCGGCTTCTGGCGTATATGATGCACCACCAGGACCGGGTGGTGAACCGCACCGAACTGGTGGAACACCTCTACGACCAGGACTTTGACCGCGATTCCAATACGATTGAAGTGTTCGTCGGCCGGGTGCGCAAGAAGATCGGGCTCGACATGATCAAGACAGCCCGCGGTCTCGGCTACAGGCTCACGGCGCCAGATGAAGGGGCATAAGTCCCTCGCCTTCCGCCTGGTGGCCTCCTCGGCCATCTGGAGCCTTGTGGTTTTGGCGGTGGCCGGCTTCCTGTTGGCCCAGCTCTTCCAGACCTCAGTTGAACGCAACTTCGATGCGCGTCTGCAATCGCTGATGGATGGGCTCTTGGCCAGCGTGGAGCTGGGCGCGGACGGCAAGCTGGTCAACACCCGCCCCCTGCCCGATGCTCAGTTCACTCTGCCCCTGTCCGGCTGGTATTGGCAGGTCTCTACGCAAGCCGGCAGCGGGCAAGAGCAATCCATCGCCTCTGAATCGCTTTTAGAACAGCGCCTGCCGGTGCAGCAGAGCCTCACGGCCTCGAGGGCAGACGGCGGGGTCGCCAGCTATTATCTGACCGGCCCGGACGGTAAGCGCCTGCGGGTGGTAGACCGGCCCATTCAGATTGCGAACGCGGGCCAGGTGTTCACCTTTCTCGTGGCGGGCGATGAGAAGGTCGTGGCCAATGACATTTCCGAGTTCAACCGCACGCTCATTATTGCGCTCTCAATCCTGGCGTTTGGCCTAGCGCTGGCCGCCTTTGTGCAGGTGCGCTATGGCCTTGGCCCGCTGCGCACGCTGAGTGATGGGCTGATCGCCGTGCGCGCCGGCAAGGCCAAGAGCCTGGAGGGCGAGTATCCGGGCGAGATCCAGCCGGTGGCCGATGAGTTGAACCTTCTGTTGGAAAACAGTGACGAAGTGGTGGAGCGCGCCCGCACGCAAGTGGGCAACCTCGCCCATGCCTTGAAGACGCCTTTGAGCGTTTTGGCCAACGAGGCCGATCTTTATCCCGGCGAACTCGCCGACAAGGTGACCCAGCAGGCCCGCCTGATGCGCGATCAGGTGAACATGTACCTGGACCGCGCCCGCCGCGCGGCGCGCGCAAGAACCCTCACTTCCTCAACCCAGGTTGAACCGGTGCTGGACAGCCTGGCGCGCACCCTTCAGCGCATCAATCAGGACAAGAACATCGAAGTGAACGTCTCCTGTTCGGACAATGCGCGCTTCCGGGGCGAGAAGCAGGACCTGGAGGAGATGATTGGCAACCTCCTGGAGAATGCCTTCAAGTTTGCCGAGAACCGGATTGATCTCAAGGCGATCTGGCGGGCATCTGAGATGGATGAGGGCCGGGTGTGGCTTGATATCTTCGTAAGCGATGACGGCCCGGGCCTGACGCCCCAGCAGCGCCACGAAGCGTTGAAGCGGGGCCATCGGATCGACGAATCCAAGCCCGGCTCTGGGCT
>JBCDIP010000311.1:0-4805 GCA_038748855.1 Pseudomonadota bacterium | reverse complement strand
GCAGGCCCTCCGAATAGAGCGTGTGGGCGATGCCTAGGAGGATCGCAGCGTCCGTGTTTGGCCGCGCGGCCAACCATTCCACATTCACGCTCTCCAGAACATCAGAGCGCAATGGACTGATATTGACGAACTCCACCCCGGCCTCACTGGCGGCCACCAGGTTCTCGCGCTGATAATGATGGCCGGTGCCACCCTGGCAGATCTGCCCGTTCTTCAACGGTACGCCGCCAAAGGCCACAAACAGCTTGGTATGATCGATAATGGAATCCCAGCTGGTGCAGGTGTCCAGATAGGCCCGGTAGCTGCCCAGAATGTGCGGCACCATGGCTTCGGCCGCGCAGAAGCTATAGGTGAAGACCGATTTGGTGTAGCCGCCAATGCAGTTCAAAAAGCGGTGGAGCTGGCTCTGGGCATGGTGGAACCTGCCGGCGCTCGACCAGCCATAGGAGCCGGCATAGATGGCGTTGTTGCCAAAGGTGTGGCGCACCCGGTTGAGCTCATCGCCCACCAGACGCTCTGCCTCCTCCCAGGAGACTTCCACAAACGGTTCGGCGCCGCGGTTCTCTGTGGCCGCGCCCGGCCCGTTGTCCAGCCAGCTCTTGCGGATCATCGGTGCTGCAATCCGCGTGGGGCCATCCTGCACGTCGATGACGCCCGGGCCGATGGGCGAGGGGTCACGGTCGTGCTCGAATGCATAGAGTTCCTGAACGCGGCCATTGCTGACCTTGGCGCGGTAGGTGCCCCAGTGGGTGCTGGTCAAAGGAAGGTCGGTGAGGTCTGTCATGGGATCTCTTTAGAGTTCTGCAAGATGACGCAAATCTATGGGCGCGTTTGCTGACTTCAAGTCCTGAATGCGGTGCCAACAGCGCTCCGCACGGTCTGCCCCGAGGAGACCGGCGCCTTTGGCACGCACCTTGGTCTCTCTTTGGGACAGGGGGAGCGGGTCACAAATGTCACGCTCCACCGCGACCGGATCGCCCTCAGCACGTGTGATCTGAACCTGCGCTGCAGATTCCGGCAGGGCCTCATCGGTCGCCACACGCACCTTGTCGCGCAGCGCCACGAGCTCCGGCACCCGGCATATCTCGTCGCTGAAGCTAGAGAGCGCCGTGGTGTCATGGCCATAGAGCGCCATGGCGGCGGTGAGACGGAAGCTGAACTTTGCCTCAAGACCGGTCGTGGGCTGTTCAAGATTGCACACCTTAAGCAGTCTCGGGTTCACGGTGATCGCCACGCTTTCCACCGCTTCAGGCGCAACCCCATGATCATCGCGCACGGATATAAGCGCTTCGAGCGGCGCATGAGTGCCGTGGCAGCACGCATGAAATTTATGTTGCACCTCAGAGAACACGTAGCTGCGCCCGAGCTCTCCAAGGCCCAGTGCGCCGTCATTGCCTTCACCCATATGGGTGGATCCAAAGCCCTGTTCGCACTCCATCCCGTCGGGCCGGGAAACAAAACCCGCTGCTGCCAGCAGTACAGCTTCCACACCGTTCGAGGCCGCGAGGCCTGCATGATACGGCTTGCCCATGGTGCCGAACTGGGATTTCAAACCAGACGCCTTGGTGGCCGCGAGGCCCAGCGCGTGCGCAGTGCGGTCCTCATCGAGCCCCAACACTCTGGCCGCGGCAGCAGCCGCGCCAAAGCTTCCTGATGTGGCCGTCTGGTGGAAGCCGTGCTGATAATGGCCACGCCCCAACCACTCGCCCACCCGGCAGGCCGTTTCAACACCCACCAACACAGCCTCCAGAAAGGACTGGCCCGAGGCGCCATGCTTTTCAGCCAGCGCGAGCGCGGCCGGGACGACGGCGGCCGATGGGTGGCCCAGATGGAGAAAGTGGGTGTCGTCATAATCTAACGCGTGAGAGGTGGCGCCATTGCTGAGGGCGGCGGCACGGGCGGGCAGCTTTGCCGGATGCCCGATCACCGTGGCTTCAGGCGTTCCGCCATCGCTCGCCGCATAGTTCCGAACGATTTCAGAGACCGGTTCATCAGTCCCCGCCACAGCAACGGCAATCCAGTCCAGGAGCGAGAGGCACGCCACATGCTTGGCCTGCTCTGCCGCCGCCTGATCGATCGGTCCCACGGCAAAGCGCGCAAACAGACGCGTGACCGGAAGAGCTTCGGTTTGGGGCTGCAGAGTTTCGATCTTGTTCACGGCTCTAATGCCTCAATAGGAACGTGGCATGCCCAACACATGCTCGGCAATATAGCTTAGCACAAGATTGGTGGAAATTGGGGCCACCTGATAGAGCCGGCACTCGCGAAACTTGCGCTCAATGTCGTATTCCTCAGCAAAGCCGAAGCCGCCATGGGTCTGAACGCACGCTTCGCCGGCCGCCCAGGAGGCGTCGGCACCCAGCATCTTGGCCATATTGGCCTCTTCGCCAGGATTGCCGCCGGCCTCGTAGAGCCGGATGGCTTCGCGCAGCATCAGCTCAGCAGCCCGCATGTCCGCATAGGCCTTGGCGATGGGGAACTGAATGCCCTGGTTCTGGCCAATCGGCCGACCGAACACGCTGCGCTCTTGCGCGTAAGCGGATGATTTCTCGATGAACCATTTGGCATCGCCAATACACTCAGCAGAAATCAGGATGCGTTCGGCATTCATGCCCGAAAGGATGTGGCGGAAACCCTTGCCCTCCTCGCCGATCAGGTTCTCCGCCGGCACCTTCATGTTGTCGAAGAACACTTCCGTGGTGGAATGGTTCATCATGGTGCGGATGGGGCGGATGGAGAGCGTGTCGCCCAGAGCCTCACGCATATCCACCAACAGAACAGATAAGCCATCGGTCTTCTTGGCCACCTGATCGCGCGGTGTGGTGCGGCATAGCAAGAGCATAAGGTCGGAATGTTCTGCCCTGGAGGTCCAGATCTTCTGGCCGTTCACGATATAATGGCCATCTTCCAACCTCGCCGTGGTGCGAAGGGCCGTTGTGTCCGTGCCGCTGGTGGGTTCTGTCACACCAAAAGCTTGCAGCCGCAGAGAGCCGTCAGCGATGCCCGGCAGATATTTCTGCTTCTGCTCCTCAGAGCCGTGCCGCAGCACCGTGCCCATGGTGTACATCTGTGCATGGCAGGCGCCCGCATTGCCGCCGGACCTGTGGACCTCCTCAAGGATGGCGCAGGCAGCGGAAATAGGCAGACCGGAACCGCCATACTCTTCCGGGATCAGCGCGCCTAAGAAACCTGCATCCGTCAGCGCTTTGACGAACTCTGTCGGGTAAGCCTGCTCGCGGTCAGCCTTGCGCCAATACTCCCCGGGAAAGTCTGCGCACAACCGCACGACGCTCTCGCGGATTTCCGGATGGTCAAGCTGATAGGCCATATCAGATCACCGCATGATGAAGGGGTTGGCGACGCTTGTCTGCTGGGCGATCCAAACGGACTTCACCTGCATGAAGTCCTTGATCGCTTCCATACCGCTTTCACGTCCAAGGCCGGAGC
The DNA here is from genome assembly GCA_038748855.1 of Pseudomonadota bacterium. GTDB lineage: Bacteria > Pseudomonadota > Alphaproteobacteria > Rhizobiales > CAJQND01 > JAAEUE01. Next base: position 1,358 of record JBCDIP010000311.1, on the reverse strand, counting down.
GCTTGTAGCCGCCGAAGGGCGAGGTATAGCTCACGGCCCGGTAGGTGTTCACCCACACGGTGCCCACGCGGAGTTTTTCAGACATGCGAATGGCACGGCCAATGTCCTGGGTCCACACGCCGGCGGCAAGGCCGAAGTTCACGTCATTGCCGATGCGGATGGCATCTTCTTCGGTGTCAAACGGGATCACGCCCAGGACCGGGCCAAACACTTCCTCTTGGGCAATGCGCATGGTGTTGTCCACGCCGGTGAAGATCGTAGGCTCCACAAACTGGCGACCCTTGGCGCCCGGGCCATCGTAGGGGGTTGCCGCCCAGAACACAGGTGGCGCCGTCCTGCTTGGCCACCTCTATGTAATCGAGAACCTTCTGATATTGCGGCGGGGTGGTGACCGGACCCACATGGGTGTCCAACGACATGGGATCGCCGATCGTGGCGCTTTGGGCCACTTCCACCAGCCGGTCCACAAACTGATTGTGGATGGATTTCTGCAACAGAAGCCGCGAGCCGGCAATGCAGGTTTGCCCGGTGGCCGCAAAGATGCCGGAGATGGCGCCCATGACGGCCGCTTCGATGTCTGCATCGTCGAACACGATGTTGGGCGACTTGCCGCCGAGCTCCAGAGTAACCGGCTTGATCTGCTTGGCAGCGGATTCATAGATTTTCTGGCCGGAGAGATCAGAGCCTGTGAAGGCGATCTTGGCCACATCCGGATGTGACACCAACGGCGCGCCCACATCCAGCCCAAAGCCGGTGACCACGTTCACAACACCGGGCGGGAAGCCGGCCTCTTCGATCAGCTTCATGAATTCCAAGGTGGAGGCGGAGGTGAACTCCGACGGCTTCACCACTGCCGTGTTGCCTGCAGCGAGCGCGACGGAGAGCTTCCAGGCCAGGAGCAGAAGCGGCGAGTTCCAAGGGGTGATCATGCCCACTACGCCCAGGGGCTCATAGCGGGTGAAATTGAAGATCCCCTCTTTGTCCGTTGGGATGACCGAACCTTGCACCTTGTCGGCCAGGCCGCCGTAATAGCGGTACCATTCGGCCATGTATTTGGTCTGGCCGCCCATCTCAGCGATCAGCTTGCCATTATCCTTCACCTCGATTTCCCCGAGGCGGGCGGCATCGCGTTCGATCAGATCGGCGAGTTTCACAAGCAGCTTGCCGCGGGCCGTTGGCTTCATCTCGCCCCAACCCCCTTCGAAGGCGGCCTTGGCGGCGGCCACGGCTTTTGCCACATCGGCTTCATCGCCCTTGGCCACATGGGCCCAGGCCTCGCCGGTGTAAGGGTTTTCGGTCTCAAACCATTCCCCGGCCACAGGATCGACCCATTCACCGTTGATGTAATGCTTGTACTT
>JBCDIP010000310.1:0-4805 GCA_038748855.1 Pseudomonadota bacterium | reverse complement strand
TTTCCAAATATTTTCTTCTTTCCGAGAACGGCGAAACGGTTGGGGGATTTTATATTTGGAGAAGCAAGACGGATGCCCACGAATTCTATAATTCGGATTGTCTGGCACACTTGAAAAACATCTTCGGAGTCATGCCGGAAATCACTTACTTTCGGTCGCCACTTGCCATTCACAATGTCCATGACGCTGACATCAAAAAATCTCCTAAATCCTATGTTGAACCGATCCCAGGTGTCTACATCACCTCTTAAGTGCTCATCTGGATTCTATAGATAGGCATCCTCATGAAAACGGCCCCGCTTCTCGCTCTCATTCTCGCAGCCACGCTCTTACCGGTCATGGCGCAACAGGACCCTTTTATCGAGCAGCTCACCAGCGATCCCAACATGCGCAAGGAATTGTTTGGAACGAGTGCCACGGAACCTTACGTCGTCAAGCACGAGGACAAGCTCCACCAAGAGCTTGATTCCCTGATCCATGCCTTTGCCAAGAAGAAACACGGTTCGGATTCTCGACTGGAAGGCGATTTTATTCGGCAAAAAAACTGGGCCTTTTTTATGGGAAATCTCGTCGACGATAAAGGCAATCCGGTAACGCCCAAAGATGAGTTCAGTAGCGATGCCGCGTTCCTTCTCCTAAGAACCATCAACGGCTGGCAAATTGTCGATGGTTCCATCGGACACTCCGACGCTTTCTATCTTATCTGGCCAACTCAATACGGCATCTCTGCCGAAATGTTCGAAACTGGTTGCTAAATTTCCTCTTCCCAACACCAACCCTACCTCAGCTGAAAGCGGCGCAGTTCTCTGTGCCGCTTTCTTGACTTGGCCTTGCCCCAACAGCAACAACGAGTAGGCTTTTCCTCAAGATGAATGACATTGAGACCCTGCCCAAAATGAGGCGCAAGGAGTACGAAGAACTCAAGCAGGAACTGCAGATTGAGCTCTTGAAAATGCAGCGCTGGGTCATGGAGACCGGGCAAAAGATCATCATTATTTTTGAAGGTCGCGACGCTGCCGGCAAGGGGGGAACCATTCAACGATTCATGGAGCACATGAATCCTCGTAGCGCGCGCGTCGTGGCGCTGAACAAGCCGACGGATCGAGAGAAGGGGCAGTGGTTTTTCCAACGCTACGTCTCCCATTTGCCAACGGTCGGCGAAATTGTGCTGTTTGACCGCAGTTGGTACAATCGGGCCGGTGTTGAGCGTGTCATGGGCTTTTGCACCGAAGAGGAGCTTGCTGAGTTCATGCGGAGCTGCCCTGAGTTTGAACGTATGCTGGTGCGTTCAGGCATCATTCTGATCAAGTACTGGTTCTCAGTAAGCGATGAAGAGCAGGAACGGCGCTTCCAACAGCGCATTACCGACCCTGCGCGCCGCTGGAAACTCTCGCCTATGGATCTGGAGAGCCGCTCAAAGTGGTTTATGTATGCCAAGGCCAAAGACGAGATGTTCCAAGACCCCGACATCAAGCAGGCGCCCTGGTATGTGGTGAATGCCGATGTGAAGAAGCGCGCCCGGCTCAACTGCATTTCCCATCTTCTTTCCATGATCCCCTATAGCGACCTGACGCCGGAGCCCATCAAGCTGCCGCCGCGCCAGGAAGATGTGGGGTATATGCGCCCGCCGATCACCGATCAGTCGTTCGTGCCGGAGATCTACTGACCAGGATGTCTTGCATGTAATTTGCTCCCCCAGCGTCAGAGGTCTTTTTGCCCGTCCTGGCGAGGCATGAGCACGGACTTCCCACCAACCCGGTTTATGCATCGAAGGCTTGGCACGGTTCTTGAACCGCGATCCTTCACGGCTGCTGAATGCCCGAAAGCGGATCGGGCCAGGCCGTTGGAGGCTTTTTGAATGAACAACGTTATCGCGCTGAAACATTACAATAAAAACATGGATGTATCCGGCATTCTTAGCCCGGAACAGCAAGACAGATCAGGCGCTGACAGTGAAATCACTGTGCACTTCGTGGACGGCCCGCAGTTTGATGAGCGCGCGGCGCGTTACCTGGATGTGGTTAGCGAGCAAACCAACCAGTTCACGACCAGCCGATGGGGCGCGCAGCGCACAGAGTGTGCCGTTGTGGAACGCGATGGGGAAGAGATTGCCCTCGCAGCTGTTGTCATGATCGCTCTTCCGGGCACCCAGCGCGGTTTAGCCATTCTGAAATGGGGTCCGCTTTGGCGCACAAAGGGCGAAGCACCCGATGTGACGCGTTTGCGCGATGCTTTAAGCGCGCTGACTGAAGAATATGTGACGCGCCGTAGTTGCTTCCTTTCTGTTCAAACTCATGCTGACCCTGAGTTCAGCGACGCCCAGCTGGCCGCACTGGAGAGCCTTGGGTACGTACCCGGAAAGTCTCTGCCTTTCCCGGACCGCTATCTGGTGGATGTCTCTGTTTCGCCGGACGACGTGAAAGCCAGCCTGGATCAAAAGTGGCGGTACAATCTGAAGAAGTCCCTGAAAAACGATCTGGAGATCAAGTTCGTCGAGGCCGAAGAGGGGTATGCGGCGTTCATGGAGCTTTATGAGGAAATGCTGGAGCGCAAGCAGTTCCGCGATACCTCAGCAATTTACACTCTGTCGGATCTGATGAAGAGTGAGGAGCCAGGCCTCAGGCCAGTATTCGTCATGGTATATGCCGACGGCCGGCCCACAGCAGGGGCGGTGATCAGCGTGGCGGGCGAGCGCGCCGTCTATCTTTATGGCGCAACGGACGAACGTGCGCTGCGGCTGAAGGCCGGCTATGCCATGCACAGCTGGATTGCCGACTGGTTGTGCAGCTTGCCGCAGGTGCGGTGGTACGACCTTGGCGGCAATGATGGCGACAAAGGCCTGCATCAGTTCAAGAAGGGCTTCTGCGGTAAACTCGGCCCCATCGTGGCAACGCCACCCAGCTACCAGCGCAGCCGCTCCACACTTGATGACCTTCTGGGCCGCTCCATCTACATGGCGCGCGATGTGAAGGCGGCAACGTCCAGCGCGCTGCACAAGGCCAAGGCTTTGTTCTCCGAATAAGTGTTCTAAGCGGCGCGCAATCCTAAGATCTCACGGGCCTGCTGCCAGCTCGCCACCGGGCGCTCATACTTCTCACACATCTCCGCAGCGCGCTTCACCAGCGCTGCGTTCGACGGAGCAAGGGTCTGTTTGTCCAGGCGCACATTGTCTTCAAGGCCGGTGCGCGCGTGCCCGCCTTGAGAGATGCACCATTCGTTGAGCACGATCTGATTGCGGCCAATGCCGGCCCCGCACCACTTTGCATCCGGCGCCAGGCGCTTGACGGTTTCCACGTAGAAGTCGAACACCTTGCGGTCCACCGGCATGGCATTCTTCACGCCCATGACGAACTGAATGTAGAGCGGACCTTGAAGCCGGCCGTCTTCAGCCATCTTCACCGATTGGAAAATGTGACTTAAATCAAAGGCTTCAATCTCCGGTTTGACTCTATGTTTGAGCATCTCGGAGGCCAGCCAATCCACCAGATCCGGTGAATTCTCATAAACCCGGGTGGGGAAGTTGTTGGAGCCCACGGTGAGGGATGCCATGTCCGGTTCCAGAGGCAACATGGCACCGCGCTCGTGGCCCGTGCCCGAGCGTCCGCCGGTCGAGAGCTGTACAATCATGCCCGGACAGTGCTTGCGCAGGCCCTCGGTGAGAGCGGCGAACTTGTCGGGATCCGATGTGGGGGTCTGATCATCATTGCGCACGTGGCAGTGGGCAATGCTGGCGCCGGCCTCAAACGCTTCATGCGTGGATTCAATCTGCTCGGTGATTGTGATCGGGACCGCCGGATTGTCCTCTTTCGTGGGCACTGATCCGGTGATGGCCACGCAAATGATGCACGGGTCGCTCATGAGGCTGGTCTCCTATAACTCACGGGCTGAACAAATCAGGTTCGCCAGTCTCCTGCAAGACCTATTGCGCGGCCTGGGTGCGCGGGCCGTAGACCGTTCGGTTGACCTCCGGATCGCCGATCACACCGGGCTTATCCTCATAGACAAACACGGCCATGAGGCGCTCCACATCGCCTTCAACAGGGCTCACGCAGTGTACAGATGTGCAGCCGCGGAAGATGACCAAAGCGCCCGGTTCGCGAGGAACGGTGACCACGTGCGTATCGTCCCCGCTGAGCACTGATCTCAACTTGGCCAGCTTGGCGGGGTCCTTGCTGGCGTCTTCGTTGCGCGTGTGGGGGGCGATTTTGAACTCTCCGCCGGTCTCTGCCGCCTGCAACATGAGGGTCAAGGTGAACGCGCTGGTGGAATCGAAATGCCAGGCAGACCGGTCGCCGGTGCCGTAGCAAAGGACGTTGGCGGGCTGATAGACATCCTCGCTGAGGTAAAGCTCGTCTGCACCCACAATATCGGCCACAAAGCGGCGCAGCGGCTCCCAGGTGTAAAGGGCCCGGAGCAACGAGCCGTCGTCAAACAAGTCGTAGGCCATCATGTTGTAACTGGCATCGAACAGGGTGTTTGCAGGGTGATCGCCCGGCAGGCTGTCGTCTCCCTGGCGCTGCAGGTAACAGTTCCGGCGCGAGCGGTTTCCATAGGCCGCCGGCAGCCGCTGGTACACTTCCTGAACCAGCTGTGCGCAAATCTCCGGGCCGATGAACTCTGGCAACACACAGTATTGCTGGGTGTCCAACTCGCCCCGAAATCTGGCTACGGTCTGCGCCCGTTCAGATGAGGCGGTGTCCGCAATCGGATAGGCGCTTAGATTGATGAGGTCTGCCATGGGACGCTCCTGCTGGGGTTGCCGTTTCAGCCTGCCGCTAATCGCCGAATTGTCAACAGACGCAAGC
>JBCDIP010000309.1:0-4809 GCA_038748855.1 Pseudomonadota bacterium | reverse complement strand
TTTCGCCCCGGCCGGTATTGGCCCAGGCAGCCAGCCGCGTGGTCGACCTGACCCACACCCTGACCTACGACTTCCCAACCTATTTCGGTGAACAGCAGTTCTTCGATGAGGAGGTGTTCACCTATGCCAAGAACAAGTTCAACCTGAAGAAGCTGAACGTGAACGAGCACACGGGCACCCATATCGATGCACCGTTACACTTCACCGATGGCGGCACGGCCATTGACGAAGTTGCGGTTGAGTCTCTGGTCTGTCCGCTCGCGGTCGTCGACATCCAGGAGAAGGCCGATGCCAACCCTGATGCGCAGGTCACGCCTGAGGACCTGAAGGCCTGGATCGCCAAACACGGGCCCATCCCTAAGGGGGCCTGCGTTGCCCAGAATTCCGGCTGGCAGAAACGGCTGGGCTCAAAGGGGTTCCGGAACGCCGATGATGCGGGCAAAATGCACTTCCCCGGGTTCCACGTGGACGCGGTCAAGATGCTGCTGGAGGAGGCCGAAGTGGTGGGCGTCGGTGTGGACACCCTGTCTATCGACTTCGGCATATCGGCCGATTTCATCACCCACTACACCTGGCTGCCCGCCAACCGCTGGGCGGTGGAGAACATGGCCAACCTGGATCAGGTGCCCGCGACGGGCGCAACGCTGGTGGTCGGCGCGCCCAAGCACAAGGGCGGCACGGGCGGTCCGTGCCGATTGATTGCGCTGGTCTGATCGGCCCGCAGGCAGCGACGACCCGGTCGACAGCTAAAACAAAGGCTCGTTGTATATGCGGCGGCCGCCGTCTTCGATGCCTTTCACCGCGGCTTCACCGTCTTCAGAGACGGCCAATATGATGCGCAGGCGCCGCTTGTCGCGGACGCGTTCCAGCTCTAAGGCGCGGTCCTTGTAGACAAAGTACTTCTCCGCGCCGTACCTGACAGTGATCTTTGCACACTCAGAGTCTGAGTGATCTGATCGATGACAGTGCCGGACCCGGCCGCGCAGCAAAACCTGCCCATCAGGAGGGCTTACAACACTGCCTGCCGAATGGACGCTGGCGGGGTCCCATGTGCCTGTGTCTTGTCGCTCAATGAGGACGTCAACGTGGTCGCCGCTGCGGAATGTTTTGCTGCCCGGTAGGTTTTGCAAGTCGAGTGTGGAGATCTCATAGTTCAAGATCACGTAGTGGCCGCGGAACAGGCTCCGCGGGTCAACGGGTCTGGTGTCTAAGACAATCTCCGTGCCGGTGCGCAGCAACTGCACACGGTCTAGCACCATCCATGCAAGGGCGGCCGTCTGCAGGAGACCAGTGAGCACCAGGGCCAGGCCGAATGTGATGGAGAACGTTTTCATGTGTCATGCTCCTCGAGTTTCGGTGGACTGTCCGTGTAGCTTTGCAAATCCGAAGGCTAGGCCCGTCAGCAAGAGGCCGGCCAAAAGATAGAACAAGGCCGTGTCCATCAAGGAGCCGAGCGTCCTGAAATAGATGTGGAGAAGTTCCACCCCGAACGCGCAATAGCCCAAGATTTTCAAGGACGGCTTGGCGTGCCTCAAGCCGAAGGAAATCGTCCAGACGATAAGCCCGATCATTACCCCGGCGAGCAGGGCGCGGCTTGGGAAGCCGTTGCCGGACAGAAAGATCGGTAAAGCGCTTGCCGCGAGGAGAATGCCGGCATCCGACGCCTTCAGAGTTCGTACGTGCACGGACCAGGCGACCAATCCGGCCACACCTAGCACAAGCACCATGTGGGCCCATACGAGAGGTCCGATGGCAAGATCGAACCCGGTTTTGATGGGCCCTGTGATCATCTGATTGGCGAAGATGGCGAGCAGAGCCATTGCGATCCCGTATGCGGCCATAGGGTTTTGAAAACCGCTCAGCCGGCTTTCCGGTCTCATTGAGGAAAACGCAGCAGCAGCAATGAGAAATCCGAACTGGGCCAGCAAGACTGCGAGCTGACCGGGGGGATAGTCGTGCTGGGCCGCCAGGTAGTAGGCCATGAATATTGGCCAGGAGATCAGGCTGAGAAGGGCGATATGGAAACCCGGCGTCCAATTCTTCCACCAGACCACGACCATGGTGAGCCCCCAGGCGGGCAGAAACATCCACGGCGGCGGCTGCGTATATTGAAACACATCCCAGCCGGCCCAAAGTGCAAAAAGGCAAAAGGCGGCAGCCAAGGCGGAGCGGGAGGCGGCCAATGCACCTGTGGTGAGTGCGCCCAAGGCCCAAAGCAGCACTGCGTCAGCAGCATTGCCGTCCAGATGGTAGGTTTGGGAAATCAGCATGATCGATCCGCCGAACAGGCCCACACTCACCAGAAGCGCGGCTTCGCAGATCCAAGGGTGACCTCTGAGTTTGGCGTAATAGACCGCTCCGTAGGAGGCCCACAGAGCGGTGAACAAGATAGCGAGCCGCGAGCCCTTGCTCAGATCTTCCCAGTTGGCACTGACGAAGGTCATGACGCTGAAACACAAGAGCACCGCCCCCAAGATGGCGACGATGTTGGCGATCGAGAAGCGCCTCTCGCGGGAGGCCACAGCCTTTAGAACGGCCTCGGCGCCTTCGGGCGTCACCCAGCCCTTCTCTGTCCAGTTGGCCAAGTCGCGCTTCAGTCGGGTTTCATATCTGGGCATGACGAGATGACTCCAATTATATGAACTATGTTCATATCAGAGATGCGTTCGCTCCTCAAGGGGCACTCTTGATCCTGGGTTAACAGCGGGATCTACGGGCGCGAGCGGGCTCGCAGTAAGTTATTTTTCTAAGGAAATACTAGCATTTAGCGCGATTGCCCGATGGCCTCGGGAAAAAAATATGATGAATTTCACGCAATGACTTATACTGATTTACTTGAAGTTAGACCTTCATTCTATGTGACACCGATGGATCAAGACAAAGCACATAGGGGTATGACCAGTCATATGCCACTGTTGTTGGCGATTTTGATTGGCGCGAGCATCTGGATTTATACCTTCACCAGTTGGTTTCCGATTTTCGGCAGCATATTGGGTTTCGGCGGCGTATTGGCCGTCGTGCCGGTGATGCAGGGGCTTATGAGCGAAGAGCGGCGCGGCGCCTATGCGAGACGCGTGGACGAACTGTTGTTTCAAAATCCCAGCTCAGCCCGCTTCTATGTCTTCCTCCTATGTGTCGGTGTTTTTGCGGGTTTCATCTGTGTGCAACCCTTGCAGTTGACCAATTTCAAACAATCCGGCTCTCTTGATGTGCGGGTGGGGTTCTCGCAACAGGCTAGCGACAAACCCCCGACCCGGCGCATCCGGATCAATGCCGGTGCAACCCATTCGACCCCTTTGCTCCAACCCTTCTTCGGCGGCGCCTCTTATGTTTGGGTGTCCAGCCCTGGCTTGCCGCAAATCCGCAAGAAGGTCTCCGGTTTCGGTTGGCCCAGCATGACCCTGCCGGATGACCTGTGGCAGCAGCCGATCTTGTTGCTGCGGCCATCGCCGCAATTGCTGGAGGAGCTGTATGAGCGCGAGCCGACATTTGAAGTTTTTCTGAAGCGCAAGACCGGCGACAAGGAGAAAACCCATCCATGTGTGATCCAGAAGAAGTATGTCGGCGAGCCCCTTTGGATCGGTGGTGGACGGCAGACATTCACCATCGATCAGGCGCGGATTGACCAATGGGTCCGGGAGTTCAAGCTGGCCCGCATTCGCCGCGAGGTGAAAGGTGAGGAAGAGCAAATCCTAACCTCAACGTTGCGCCCGTCCTGTCCCGAGAAAAGGGCGTTCGAGCAACTCAAGGAGGGCGATGTCCTGACCTGGCACATGAAACGGGACGGAACCGAGGACCCATTCAGTTTGGGCACGTTCACCGTGGACGACGATCTGCCGTACCCTGCTGAGGTCCGAATGCTATTGAACGGAAAGGAGTGACAATCATGCCTGGCTATAGATGGTTGATGGGGGCGCTTCTTTTGGGCTCGTGCTTTTTGATGGGATCAGGATTTAGCGCCGATGCGCGGCAGCCTTTAAAGCTGGGGCTCGAGGTTGACGTGGAGTTCGTTGAGAACATCGACGACTTTCCTGGCGGTGAAGACGCGTTTGTCGAAATGATCCGGACGCAGATTGCCTCTCATTTCCAGAATAACTTTGCTCGGTTTTGGACAATTGTCGCGAATGACGACAAGCATAAACTTGGCGTTGAGGTGACATTGGAGGGGAGGGAGTGGATCCCAGAATATATCTTCAAATTGCCACCCGATGGAGAGCGTCGCTTCCCCGTGGTTTCCAGAAAGAGTGTGGACAGCCCGGGAAAGAGAAATTTTAAGCCGCAGTTTTCCAAGAGCCTGCGCAAGGCGCTGAAAGGCAGCTACGATCGCATTTTCAGTGTCTCCGAGGAGATTCACGAGAACTGGAACTTTGGTCCGACAACAATGATCTCGATAAACCGCGCTCTGTCGGCTGAGGACGTGAACAAGTTTCGGGATGATCAGCTCTCAATCTCCTGGAAGCACATGCACCGATCGACGGTTCTGGACGCGCGTCCGCCGACCCCCTTCTCGCACGAGCTGGCGCTTGAGCCCGCTCAGCCGCGCATCGCGGAAATCAGACCAAGTCATCACACCAGCTGGCGCGGCAACATCAACGAATACAAGGCAACGCTGTGTATCCGGCGTGACCATGGCGGCTCGCCCGCCGGGGGAGATCAGGCAAAAGTCACTTATGACTGCCCGTTGACGGGAGAGTGCCGCCTGCAGGAAGCATCCGTCTTGCCTGCGGGTTGGGCCAGCGAGGCGTGCAGCACAGAGAGTTCGCTAACGCCGCGTTGGCAGCAACTCCTCGGCATCAGCTCTGCTCAGGC
>JBCDIP010000308.1:0-4810 GCA_038748855.1 Pseudomonadota bacterium | reverse complement strand
CTTGCCGCCATCGCTGTGGGCGGACACGGTGGAGGAGGCGCCTGAGGCGCCGGCGCTTGATGGAGACGGAGTTTACGATCTGGCAATTGTGGGCGCCGGGTTCACCGGGCTGTCCGCAGCGCTGCATGCGGCCCGCGATGGGGCTTCGGTAATCGTTCTGGAAGCCAGCGAGCCGGGCTGGGGCGCCTCCGGCCGCAATGGCGGGGAGGTGTTGCCAGGGCTGAAGCTGTTGCCGGAGGAGATTTGCGGCCTTATGGGCAAGGAGGTCGGCGAGAAGTTGGTGGCCTTCGCCGAAGGTGGGCCTGATCTGGTGTTTGAGCTGATTGAGCGCTACGCCATCAAGTGCGAAGCAACGCGGGCAGGCTGGCTGCGCCCGGCCCACACCCAAAGTGCCGAAGACGGGCTGAAGGAGAACCTGCGCCAGCTGGTGGAGCGCGGCCATGCGGCCGAGTGGCTGGAGGCCCCCGAGGCGGCCGTTCAACTGGGCACGGACACTTGGCACGGCGCTATGCTGGACCATAGGGGCGGCACGGTGCAGCCTTTCGGGTATGCCCGGGGCCTCTGCCGCGCGGCGCTGCAGGAGGGCGTTCGGGTTTGCGGGAACAGTCCGGTGTCGGAGGTCAAGCGCGCCGGGGATGGATGGCAGGTGACCGCGCCGGGCGGCCGGATAAAGGCGGGCAAGGTGTTGCTCGCGACCAATGCGTATACGGGCTTTCACTGCCCCGCCCTCAATGACCGGCTGGCCCGCTCCATCATGCCGGTCTCGAGCTTCATCGTGGCGACCGAACCCTTGTCGGATAACCTGCAGAAAACCATTCTGCCGCAAGGCCAATGCTTCTCAGACAGCCGGCGCTTTCTGCTTTATGGCCGCAAGGATGCCGCCGGGCGCATGCTCTTGGGCGGGCGGGGGCTCTTGCGCGAGCCGAAAGGGCCGGATGATTTCGGACACATCGAGAAGGCGCTGCGCCAGGCTTATCCCATGCTGGCGGATGTGAAGATATCGCATCGCTGGTCGGGCCGCCTGGCTGTGACGCCCGATTATCTGCCCCATATCCATGAGCCTGAGCCGGGGCTGTTGATGGCTCTGGGCTATACGGGCCGCGGGGTTGCGTTGGCCACGGCCCTTGGCGGGGCCATGGGCACATATGCAGCCACGGGCGATCAGAGCCATCTGCCCTTGCCGGTGACGCCCATCACGACTATTCCGTTCCACGGCGCACGCGCCCTTTATGCCGGTGCACTTTTTACTTGGTATAGAGCTCTTGATGCGCTCTCAAATTGAATCAAAGAAGAGACTTAAGACGTATGAAAACACTGAACGAATTGGCCTTGGACCTGGAGGAGGGCAGGACCACGTCGCGTGCATTGGTGGAAGAGGCGCTCAGCGCCATTGAGGACCCGGCTGGTGAGGGCGAGCGGGTGTTTCTGCTGGTGGACCGGGAGGGGGCTCTGGCGACAGCAGACCTGATGGACAGCTTGCGCCAACGCGGCAAGGCGCCGTCGCCTTGGGCCGGTATTCCGTTTTCCTCCAAAGACCTTTTCGATGAGGCCGGCGAGGTGACCACCGCCGGATCAAAGGTGCTGGCTAAGGAGCCGGCAGCGACCAGAGATGCGCGCTGCATCGCGCGCCTGAAGTCCGCTGGCTTTGTGCGCATGGGGCGCACCAATATGACCGAGTTTGCCTATTCCGGCGTGGGGCTCAATCCGCACTACGGCACGCCAAAGTCCGTATGGGACCGGGAGGCGGGCCGCATCCCCGGCGGGTCTTCCTCCGGCGCGGCGGTTTCCGTGGCCGATGGCATGTCGGCGCTGGGCATCGGCACGGACACTGGAGGGTCGTGCCGAATACCGGCTGCGTTCAACCGGGTGGTGGGCTATAAGCCGTCCACCGGGCGCGTTCCGAAAAACGGCGTCTTCCCGCTCTCCGAGACGCTTGATGCTCCAGGCCCTTTCGCGCCCACAGTGCAGTGCTGCGCCGCCGCTGATGCCCTGATGGCGGAAGACTGGGATGGACAGATTGCGGAGATCCCTGTCTCGGCTCTGAGGTTCGGCGCGCTCAAGACCATGGTGTGCGACGATCTGGACGAGCATGTGAGTTCTGCTCTGGAAAGAGCCCTCAGTGCGCTCTCCGCCGCTGGTGCATCGGTGGTGGATGCCACCTTCGATCCCATTTCCCAGCTGCCGGAAATCAACGCCAAAGGCGGGATAGCGGCGGCAGAAGCCTATTCGGTGCACCATGCGCGCATGGCCACCAATGGCGATGAATATGACCAGCGGGTGCGCACAAGGGTGAATTCGGGCAGCATCATCACGGCCCAGGAGATTATCGATATCCACCACAGGCGTACGGAGATGATTGCATCTGCCCATCAAACCATGGCCGCCGTGGATGCCTGGGTGATGCCCACATGTCCCACCGCTCCGTTTAAGATCTCCGAGGTGGATGATGAGGACAAGTACGGCCCGCTGAACCTGAAGTGCCTGCGCAACACGTTTGTCGGCAACTTCCTGCACACGTGCGCCATCTCCGTGCCGATTGGCGAGCCGGACGGGGCGCCCGTGGGTCTGATGTTGATGATGCCGGCTGGAAACGATGCCCGCCTGTTTGCGGTTGCCGCAGCCGTGGAAGCGGTGGTGGGGGTCAGAAACGCTTAAAACAGAAAAGGAGCTCCTTTAGATGCGCTGTCTAGCCTGGACGGTCTCAATTTGGATACTCGTCACCGCCTTTGGTTCTGCGCCGCACCCCGCGGCGGCAGAAGAGGTGGTGGATCTGGAACTCGTGCTTCTGGCTGATGCCACCGGGTCCATCGACACCGCGGAGATCAAATTCCAGCGCGAGGGCTATGCCGCGGCCATCACGGACCCTGAAGTGCTCGGTGCCATCACAGGGGGCCTCCACGCCAAGATCGCACTCACCTATGTGGAGTGGGGCGATGCCAGCTCGCAGCAGATTGTGGTGCCCTGGACGGTGATCTCCGGTCCTGAAGATGCGGCAAAGGTTGCCCAGGTCCTGCGTGGCACGCCGCGCCTCGCCTTTGGCAGCAACGCCATCGGCTCCGCGCTGGCCAAGGGCATGGAACTGCTGGAAACCAATGCCTACAAAGGCTTGCGCCGGGTCATTGATCTTAGCGCCGACAGCGCCAATAACTGGAACGGCCCGCCTATCTCCACCGTGCGCGAGGTGATCACGGCCAAGGGAATCACCATCAACGGGCTTGCGATCCTCTGCCGCGATCTGGAATGTGGGGGGCGGCCGGTCTCCTATAACCTGGAAGAGGCCTTCCAGCGGGAGATCGTGGGCGGACCAGGGGCATTTGTGGTCACCGCCAGCGACATGAAAAGCTTTGCTGCGGCCGTGAAACGCAAGCTGATTCTCGAGATCGCCGGGGTTGCGGTGCAGCAATTTGCCAAAGATAGGCAAAAACAAGGCAGATGAAGCGGCAAAATTCGCCAAAAATTCTCAAAAAACAAGTCGCTTTGGGGTTGACGGCTGAGGCGCACAAACGTATATGACGCCCGTCTTTCGGTAGCAGGCCGTGGGCGGGCAATCGCCTATACGCTGTTTGAAAGCAATCGAACAAGACAAAGACATGACTGCGGAACCCTTCGGGATTCGTAGTCCTCTGAAGCACGCAAAGAGCACTCCGATGGTGAGTTACCATGAGGGGTGCGTTTGCCTATGCGTCGTGCAAGTGCGCACGGCGTGAGAACAATTGGGATTGCCGGCTCAAGGGTCGGCACAATCGATTTAAAGGTTAAGAGGCGTATATGCCCACTATCAACCAGCTGATCCGCAAGCCGCGCAAACCGCTTGTGAAACGCAATAAGGTTCCGGCCATGGAAGCCTGCCCGCAGAAGCGTGGCGTGTGCACCCGGGTCTACACCACCACACCGAAGAAGCCGAACTCCGCGCTGCGTAAAGTTGCTCGCGTGCGTTTGACGAACGGCTTTGAGGTGACGTCGTACATCCCCGGCGAGGGCCATAACCTTCAAGAGCACTCTGTGGTGATGATCCGCGGCGGCCGTGTGAAGGACCTTCCCGGCGTGCGCTACCACATTATTCGTGGCGTGCTCGATACCCAAGGCGTATCCGCCCGCCGCCAACGCCGTTCCAAATACGGCGCCAAGAGGCCCAAGTAGACCCCAGCAGGATTGGGGACAGACCCCGGAAAACAGAGATGAGTTTTCCGGGTTTGTTTTTGAAAAGACGAAAAGAGCGAAAGACTGGAATTCGATATGTCTCGTCGGCACCGCGCAGAAAAACGCGTTATCAACCCGGACCCCAAGTTCGGAGATCTCGTTCTGTCCAAGTTCATGAACAACCTCATGATCGACGGAAAGAAATCGGTTGCAGAACACATTGTTTATGGCGCCCTGGATCAGGTTGAAGCCAAAGCAAAAGCTGAGCCTGTGGCTTTGTTCCACCAGGCTTTGGAAAACGTTTCACCGGCCGTTGAAGTGCGGTCGCGCCGTGTTGGTGGTGCGACCTACCAGGTTCCGGTTGAAGTGCGCCCCGACCGGCGCCAAGCCCTCGCCATCCGCTGGATCATCGCTGCAGCGCGCGGGCGTAATGAGAACACAATGGTCGACCGTCTGAGTGGGGAATTGTTGGACGCAGCAAATAACCGCGGCACCGCCGTTAAGAAGCGCGAAGACACGCACCGGATGGCCGAAGCCAACCGGGCCTTCTCGCACTACCGCTGGTAGCCAGACCTGGAGACATTTGAAATGGCCCGCACTCACAAAATCGAAGACTATCGCAACTTCGGGATCATGGCGCACATCGACGCCGGTAAGACCACGGCGACCG
>JBCDIP010000307.1:0-4812 GCA_038748855.1 Pseudomonadota bacterium | reverse complement strand
GCCCACGCGGCCGCAGAGATGCTGGGGCCGTCCATGCCAACCCATTATCGGTTCAAGCTGGGCGAATTTGAGGTGACCACCATTCTGGATGGCGCCATTCAGGTGCCGACGGTCAACAAGATCTTCGGTCAGGACCAGAAAGCTGAAGATGTGGCCGCGTTGATGAACGCCAACCATCTGCCTGGTGACAAGATGGAGATCGGCTTCACCCCCGTTGTGGTCAACACAGGCAAGGAAGTGGTGCTGTTTGATTCAGGTAATGGCGCCGCTCGCCGCCCCAAGGCCGGCAACCTCTTGGTGGCCTTGAAACAGGCCGGGTATGCGCCCGAAGAGATCGATGCCGTGGTGATCACCCATTTCCACCCCGATCATATTGGCGGGCTGATGGAAGGTGAGAAGCCGGCATTTCCCAATGCCCGCTACGTGGCTGGCGAGATCGAGTACGGTTTCTGGACCACTCCTGACAAAGCTGAGGGCCGGGTGGGCAAGCTGGCGAACTCCAATGTGAAGCCACTCGCTGGAAAGATGACGTTCGTGAAGCCGGAGCAGGAAGCCTCTCCGGGCATTACAGCGGTCGATGCGTTTGGACACACACCAGGACACATGGCCTATCACATTGAGAGCGGCAAAGGCCGCCTCCTGCTGATCGCCGATGCGTGCAACCATTACGTGGCGTCCATGCAGCGGCCGGACTGGCACGTGAAGTTCGATATGGACAAAGACGCTGCTGCGACCACGCGCAAGAAGCTGCTCGATATGGCGGCTGCGGAGAAGATCCCGGTCGCCGGCTATCACATGCCATTCCCGGCTGTGGGCTTTGTGGAGCGGCGCGATATTGGATACCGCTGGGCTCCGGTGAGCTATCAGTTCAATCTCTAGAGCTTGCGCCAGGCCAGATAGTCATCACGCGTGTCCAGATCCGCTTTTTGGGCGGCAAGGGCCACTTTGACCCCCTTTAGGTTGGCCAGTGTGTCGGACATGGCGTGCGGGCCAGACCAACGCACGTCTGCAAACATGCTCAGCACCTTTGGACGCCTGCGCTGGCCCACCATCCAGTAACCGCCATCCGGTGCCGGGCCGATTACCGCGTCGTGGTGCCCAAGCGCTTTGAAGCCTTCCGCAATGTCTTGGGGGCGAATGTTGGGGATGTCGGAGCCGATAATGATCACAGGCCCGGGCGGCATACGATCGAAGACGCGCTGCATACGGTTACCCAGGTTGCCCCCGCCTTGCGGGACAACCGAAACTGACGCAGGCCAGATCGAGCCGTATGCGGCACGGTCGGGCGCTGCGGACACCCAAGTGCGCCACCTTGGATCTGGTGCAAGCCTGCGCAAAGTGCCGCTCAGGATCGTCCGATAGACGCGGGTGGCCTCTACGGCGCCCACTTCACGGGCTAGGCGCGTCTTAACCCGGCCTGCCTCCGGGGCTTTCGCCATAACCACCAAATGGTTCATCTGTAGAAGCGCACAATGCGTTCAGGCGCGACGCCGGCAAACCACATGGCCAGGCAGCTGGCATTGCGCATGACACGCTTCACATAACCTTCTCGTCGGTAGCGTGCCGCGCTGGTGACGGCGGCGTGGCTGAGCCCGACAAGCCGCCCGCGGCCAACCCGCCGCACAAGCTCAACATCTTCCATCAGCGGGATGTTCTTGAAGCCGCCGACCTTCTCGTAGAACGCTTTGGAGATCAGCAGTCCCTGGTCCCCATAGGGCAGGGCAAGAAACCGGCAGCGTGCGGAGACAATGCGCTCCAGCCAACGGGCCGCCACCTGCCGGTCGTTCAGACGAAAGCGAAAATAGGCCACGCGTTCGGTGTCTCCGGCGGCGTGGGCTTCTGCGATGAACTGTTTGACCTCAACATCCCAGCCCGGCTCAAGCAGGGTGTCGGCATGGAGAAACAAGAGCCAGTCGCCCCGCGCCGCGCTTGCCCCCAATGCCAGCTGATTGCCGCGTCCGGGTGGCCCGGTCACAATGTCTGCGCCCGCTTCGTGCGCAAGGGCTACTGTATGATCCTGAGATCCCCCATCGCTCACGATCAATTGGCGGACCACTCCGCTCACCACCGCAGGCACGAGGGCCGTCAGGGTGGACTCAAGGGCCTGATCCACATTCAGGGTCGGTATGATCACCGTCAACATGGCTGCCTGATATCATCCTCCAGTTATTACTGAAAGGTTAATTGTGTTCTTGAAATGTTCTCATTTGCGGCTTATGTTGCCCAACATGGTTACGCTCAGAGAATTCACCGCCCAGCATGGTATCGGGCAAAAAACGTCAGAAGCACCTACTGCCGTTGGGAAGATGGCCCGTGGCCGCGGGGCGAGAACAAATGTGTCTGGCCGCTATGAGACCAACAAACGCCTGTTGTTTGATGACGGCTGGCAAACCTTGGAAGATCAGGCCGCAATCAAAACCGAAGTGTTTGAAGAACACCCTAAAGCGTTGATCAACAAGAACTCTTCACCTGACTTGGGGTTTGATCTTTCGATTAATCCTTACCGCGGGTGCGAGCACGGCTGCTCCTATTGTTATGCCCGTCCTGCGCATGCCTATGTGGGGCTGTCGCCTGGTCTCGACTTTGAAAGCAAACTGTTTGCCAAGCCTAGCGCTCCGGACGTGCTGCGCCGGGAATTGATGGCGCCAGGGTACAAACCGTCCCTCATTGTGCTGGGCGGCAATACGGACGCGTATCAGCCCATCGAGAGGCGATATAGGATCACCCGGCAGATCCTGGAGGTGTTGCTGGAGTTCAAGAACCCGGTTGGCATCGTGACCAAATCTGCCTTGGTTCTGCGGGATCTGGACTTGCTTCAGGCATTGGCGGAGCAGGATTTGGTGAATGTGGCCATCTCCGTAACCTCCATGGATGGTGGCTTGGCCCGCAAGATGGAGCCGCGGGCTGCAACGCCGACGAAACGGCTGCAGGCCCTTGAGGTGCTTTCTGCCTCTGGGGTGCCGACAACGGTGATGGTGGCGCCGGTGGTTCCAGCGATCAATGACAGCGAGATTGAAGCTATCCTCAAGGCCGCTTCTGCTGCTGGCGTGAAGGAGGCCGGGTACATTCTTCTCCGCCTGCCGCTAGAGCTGCGTGAGCTGTTCCGCGAATGGCTTCAGTCTGAGTTCCCAGACCGGGCGGCGCATGTGCTTTCGCTGATGAAGTCCATGCGGGAAGGCAAGGATTATGACCCCACGTTTGGCAAGCGCATGAAGGGGGTAGGGCCTTACGCCTGGTCCATCGGCCGCCGGTTTGAGGTCATGGCCAAGCGGCTGGGGCTCAATGAGTTCAAGCGCGAGCTGAGCACCGATCTGTTCGAGCGCCCGGCGCAGCCGGGAGACCAACTCAGCCTGTTGTAAGCCTTGCCAGCGTGCCCGTTTGAGGGCCACAGTGGGTCATGGTGCGCAATGATTCCCTCATACCTGATTTCAGCCTTGAGCGCGAGGCGATGGCGCGCGGGTTCGTCCGTATCGCCGGGATCGACGAAGCGGGCCGCGGACCCTGGGCCGGGCCGGTGGTTGCAGCGGCCGTGGTTCTGAACGCTGCCTGCATTCCAGATGGGTTGAACGATTCCAAGAAACTCACTGAATCAAAACGCGAATCTCTGTTTGAAGAAATCATAAGCTCTGCTGATGTGGGGGTTGGCATTGCCGATGTGGAACGGATTGATCGCTCAAACATCCTCAAAGCCACATTCTGGGCCATGGGGGAGGCCGCCTCCAAGCTAATGGTGCCCGCAGACTTTAGCCTGATCGACGGCAACAAGACACCGGATCTGCCCATTCCAAGCCAGGCGGTGGTGAAGGGGGATGGCCGGTCTTTGTCCATTGCCGCTGCCTCCATCATCGCCAAAGTGACGCGCGACCGGATCATGACTGAGCTGGCGGAGCAGTTCCCAGCCTACGGCTTTGAGCGTCACAAGGGATACGGCACGGCATTCCACCAGAATGCGCTCGCTGAAGTTGGCCCTTGCTGCCATCACCGCAGGTCCTTTGCGCCCATCCGCGCTCTCTTGGAAACCAATGCAGCTTAACGGGCGTTAACCATAAGTCTTCGCATTCCTTTACGGCGAATCCACATCGTGCGCCATTGTCCCCTCAGTAAGTGGCGTATGAGGATCTGCACATGGGGTTTGAGGCTAAGCCCGATCTGGCTCGGTTTGAAAACAAAATCCTGAAAGGCGACTGCCTGGAGCAGCTGAACAAGCTGCCGGCGAAGTCTGTGGATCTGATCTTTGCAGACCCGCCCTACAACCTCCAATTGGAGGGTGATCTCAAGCGGCCCGACAATTCAGAGGTGGATGCGGTTAACGACCATTGGGACCAATTTGAGTCTTTTGCCGCCTACGATGCGTTCACCCGCGACTGGCTCACCGCCTGCCGCCGGGTGCTCAAGGACACCGGCACCCTTTGGGTCATCGGCTCCTATCACAACATTTTCCGCGTCGGTACAGCTCTGCAGGATCTCGGCTACTGGCTGCTCAATGATGTGGTCTGGCGTAAGACCAACCCCATGCCCAACTTTCGCGGCCGCCGCTTTACCAATGCCCATGAAACGCTGATCTGGGCAGCGAAGGGGGCGGATGAAAAGGGCTACACGTTCAACTACAGCGCCATGAAGGCTCTGAACGACGACCTTCAGATGCGCTCTGATTGGCTCTTGCCCATTTGCAATGGTTCAGAGCGGCTCAAGGATAAGAAGGGTCAAAAGGCCCATCCCACGCAGAAGCCGGAAGCCCTTTTGCACCGTATCATCCTCGCCTCATCCAACCCGGGTGACACTGTCCTGGACCCATTCTTCGGCACCGGCACG
>JBCDIP010000306.1:0-4813 GCA_038748855.1 Pseudomonadota bacterium | reverse complement strand
GTACGAGAAGCCTCTGTTGATCGTTCCGCCGTGGATCAACAAATTCTACATTCTCGATCTCAATCCGGAAAAGTCCTTCATCCGCTGGGCTGTGGAACAGGGCTTTACGGTGTTTGTGATTTCCTGGGTCAACCCGGATGAGCAGCTGGCGCAAAAGACCTTCGCCGACTACATGCACGAAGGCATCCTGGCTGCCTGCGCGGCGGTAGAGAAGGCAACGGGAGCGCCCCAAGTCAATGCCATCGGCTATTGCATCGGCGGAACCCTGTTGTCGGCCACCCTCGCCTATCTGGCGGCTAAGGGCAAACAGCCGATCAGCTCAGCCACCTTCTTCACCACACAGGTGGACTTCACCCTGGCCGGTGATCTTAAGGTCTTTGTGGACGAGGAGCAGATCACTGCCGTGGAGCAGCGCATGGCCGAGAAAGGCTATATGGAAGGCGGGAAAATGTCCAAAGCCTTCAATCTGTTACGCTCAAATGATCTGATCTGGTCTTATGTGGTGAACAACTATCTGAAGGGCAAAGAACCATTTCCCTTCGACCTGTTATATTGGAATGCGGATCCAACGCGCATGCCGGCCGCCACCCACAGCTACTATCTGCGCGAGTGCTACCTCTACAACAATATGAGCCAGGGCCGGATGGAGTTGGACGGCGAGACCATCGACCTCAGCAAAGTGAAGATCCCGGTCTACAACCTCGCCACGCGCGAAGATCACATTGCGCCCCTGCCCTCAGCGTTCAAGCTTGGCCAGTTCTTCGGCGGCAAGACCCAACTTGTCGTGGCAGGCTCGGGGCATATTGCCGGCGTGGTCAATCCTCCAAGCGCCAACAAGTATCAGTACTGGCTGAACGATGAGGATGTGGACAATCTGGAAGAGTGGCTCGACCGGGCAGAAGAGCATGCCGGATCTTGGTGGCCTCACTGGGCCAAGTGGACGGCGCAGCACTCAGGCAAAAAGGTCAAAGCGCGCAAGCCTGGTGATGGCAAGCTCAAGCCCCTGGAAGATGCCCCCGGCAGTTATGTGAAAGTTCGCAGCTAGCGGCGCGAGAGCAGCTTTCCAGCCAACAGGCGCCAGGATTGCGCCGCCTGCCGTCTTTGACCGCGCGCCCATGAGCCCATCATGTGCTTCAGCAACCTCACGCCTCCCGGCCAACCGGTGATGTCAGCATCGCTCACCGGGCGCTGTTCACCGCTCACCGCGGTCAGGGCCTCATAGATTTCCACACGCCAAGCGTATTGCCGCTTGCACCGTTCCCAATAGTCAGTCCCGCCGAAGAGCAGGTTCCATCCGGGCCGGCGTGCCTCTTTTTGATCTCGCGCGCCCAGTTCATTCTCAGTGTGCTGCACATAGTCAACCAGAGGCTCATCGAGAAACCCCACGGCGCTCTCAGCCGCCGCCACAAGAGCCACCCAATGATCGTGCAGGATCTCGCGGGTGTGGGCTACAGGAAAGTCATGGGCCGCGTGCATGACCGGCTTTGTGGTCAAGGCCGTCATACCCGTCACCGCATTCATGATCAGAAGGTCCAGCAAGCCAAACCGCTTTGAGCGTTGCTCGAATGCAAACAGTGACGGTGCCAGGCCCGCACCATCCATATCGACAACACGGGCATCGCAATGGCAGAGCCCACAAGCAGGATGTGCCGTGAGATGCGCAATCTGGCGGGCAAGCTTTTCCGGATGCCACGTATCGTCCTGGTCGCAGAAGGCGAAGAGATCATCGCTCTGCCGGCTGCGCTTTAGCGCCTGTCCGACCCCTCGGGCGTAGTTGGCATGGACCCCCACGGTATCTGGAAACTCCAGCCGCACCAGCCGGCCATCGCCGAGCGAGGAGACCAGAGCCGCAACCTCAGGTGCCTGCGGCCCGTCCTCGGTCAGCAGCACTAGAAAACGCCCATGCGATTGTCCAAGAAGTGAGCGTAGCTGCTGTTCGAACAGCGCCGGAGACGGATTGTAGACCCCCAACACGATGTAAACCATCGGGGGCACGGGAGCGTCCATCATGTGCCCGCGACGTTGGCAAGGCAGATACGCGGGCCCCGTTGAGTCTGGATAATCCGCATAAACTCTTGTACTCAAGCGTTGGTATCAAATCAATCTGATGGGAGCCTTCTGGCATGCAGACCATCGACCCCGCCGCCCAAGCGACATCACCCAGCCTCGGACATAACCTGCCTGAGACAGATATCGTTGCAGCCTATTGCAAAAAAACCAAAGGCTCTGAAGCGCTCGCCAAGGCCGCGGCAGAGTGCTTCCCAAGCGGGGTCACGCACGACTCGCGCTACCTTCGGCCCCACGGCCTCTACGTGGAACACGCCGCCGGCCCTCACAAATGGGACGTGGATGGCAACCGTTACATCGACTATTACGGCGGTCACGGCGCGCTGCTGCTCGGCCATAACCGCGCCGAGGTAAAAGCAGCCATTGATCAGGCTATGACGAAGGGCACGCATTTCGGTGCTGGTCATCCAGCTGAAATCGCGTGGGCCGGGCTCGTGAAACAGCTGGTGCCCTGCGCTGAACGGGTGCGCTTTACATCGTCCGGAACAGAAGCCAACAGCATGGCCGTGCGTCTTGCCCGCGGGTTCACCGGCCGCTCAAAGGTCTTGCGCTTCCGCGGCCAGTTTCACGGTTGGCAGGATGAGGCATCGATTGGGTATGCCAACCATTTTGACGGCACATCTACTCTAGGCGTGCCTCCATCGGCAGCCGGAAACATTGTCCTCAGCGAGGTGAACGACCTCACAGGTCTACGGCGCATCCTGGAAACCGATGATGATATCGCGGTGATCATGGTGGAAGCCATGGGAGCCATGACCGGGAAAGTGCCCTTGGAGCCAGGATTTCATCAAGGCTTGAGGGAGCTGTGCGATGCGTTCGGCTGTGTCTTGTTGTTTGATGAGGTGGTGACGGGCTTCCGTGTCTCTCCCGGCGGCATGCAGGCGCATACCGGAGTTACGCCCGATCTCACGTCCCTGGCGAAGATCCTGGCCGGCGGGCTGCCGGGAGGTGCTGTGGTTGGACGCAAAGACATTCTGGATCAGCTGGACTTCAAGGTTGCCGCTGAGGCCAAGCGCGAGAAGATCCATCATCCAGGAACCTTCAATGCCAATCCGGTAAGTGCGGCGGCGGGTGCTGAGACACTCCGGATTATCGGCTCATCGCCCGTGTGCGAGGAGGCGAACGCCCTAGGCGAGGATTTGCGCCGCGGCCTAAACGACGTGCTGAAAGAGAAGAACGTGGAGTGGACGGCGTATGGCTCAGCATCGGTCGTCCATCTTTGCCTGCATACCGGCCAAGCTGAGTTCGATCCTCTGACCATGGGGCGCACCGGGCTCCAGAACAAGGATCCCGAGTTGGTGCGTCAGCTTCGCCTGGCTATGTTGATCAATGGCGTGGACATGGCGCCCACGCCCGGCGCAGTGGTCAGCGCCTCTCACACATCGAACGATGTTGAAGACACGTGCCGGGCGTTTTCAGATAGCCTACACGCGTTGCAGCAGGCCCACCTACTCTGACGGTACTATCGCGATCGATTGTTCCGCTGTTTGTGTTGCCGGCTCTTCGGCGACGCGGGTGCGGGTGTCTTCAGCGACCGCAAAGGCCCATGCCGCCATGGAGCAGCAGCACAAGAGAGCGAGTGCGGACAGGGTTACTTTTCTCATTTCCAGCCCTATTCTTTTTATAGTCCCCCGATCCTCAGCCTCGCCTTAGTAACCCATTGAGTGGCGAATTGCTGTGACAATCCTCACACAGTCTTAGAATATTTCGGCCGCCGCCGCGAATATTTGCCCGCTCGGCCGGTGATGTCATATGGTTTGAAAAAAGGAATGGGTGGGAATGCGAACGCAGGTGGGAATCATTGGCGCGGGGCCTTCGGGGCTTTTATTGGCTCGCTTGCTGCAACTGAATGATGTGGACTGCGTGGTACTGGAGCGTCAAACGCCTCAGTATGTTCTTGGCCGCATCCGCGCCGGTATCCTGGAGAGCGGGACGTGCGGAATGCTGCACCAAGCGCATGCCGGCGAGCGCATGGAGCTCGAAGGTTTGGTGCACACAGGGATTGAATTGTGCAGCGCCGGCCGGCGTCAGCGCATAGACCTATCCGCGCTGACCGGCGGCCAAACCGTGATGGTTTATGGTCAGACCGAGGTCACCAAGGATCTGATGGATGCCCATGGCGCAGCGGGAACAAACATCATCTACGAAGCAAAAGATGTGGCGATCAGTGGCTTGGACAGCGACACGCCGCGCCTGACGTACACCAAGGACGACGCTGAGCATGAGGTGGTTTGCGATTTCGTGGCCGGGTGTGATGGGTTTCATGGTGCCAGCCGCAGGGCCATTCCCGAAGATCACCTGAACACCTATGAGCGCGTCTATCCATTTGGCTGGCTGGGGCTTTTGGCGGACACAAAGCCTGTGGGCGATGAGCTCATCTATGTGAACAGCGAGCGCGGTTTTGCCCTGTGCAGCATGCGTTCACGGACCAGGAGCCGCTACTACATCCAGTGCGCGCTGCATGAAAACGTTGAGGATTGGCCGGAGGAGCGTTTCTGGGAAACCTTGAGCTCCCTGCTTCCCCCAGAGACCGCAGAAAAGCTGGAGACCGGGGATGCTCTTGAAATGAGTATTGCACCGCTGCGGGGCTTTGTTGCCGAGCCCATGCGTCACGGACGGCTGTTTCTGGCCGGTGACGCGGCGCACATCGTTCCGCCCACAGGAGCAAAAGGGCTTAACCTTGCCGCTTCGGACATCCATTTCCTCTCCAATGCGCTCACGGCCTTCTACCAAACCGGCGCGCGGG
>JBCDIP010000305.1:0-4830 GCA_038748855.1 Pseudomonadota bacterium | reverse complement strand
GTAGGCCAAAAGGACCGGCGCTTCAAAGCCTGGGATCAAACGCTTGTAGCTGTTGGTCGTGGCGTTCGAGAAGGCGTTGATGGTTTTGGCGTGCTTGATGATACCGCCAATGTAATAGAGGCAGGTTTCAGAAAGGTCTGCATACTCATTGCCAGCGAAGGTTGGCTTGCCGTCTTTCCAGATCGACTGGTGAACGTGCATGCCCGTACCATTGTCGCCATAGACCGGCTTCGGCATGAAGGTCGCGGTCTTGCCATAGGCGTGAGCGACGTTGTGCACGCAGTATTTATAGATCTGCAGATGGTCGGCAATGGTGGTCAAGGTTTGGAACTTGATGCCTGCCTCATGCTGGGCTGCACCCACTTCGTGGTGGTGCTTCTCAACGGAGACGCCCATTTCAGCCATCGCAGAGATCATCTCAGAGCGGATGTCCTGGCAGCTGTCGATCGGGTTTACCGGGAAGTAGCCGCCTTTGGTACGCGGGCGGTGGCCCATGTTGCCGGCTTCATAGTCGCGGTCAGAGTTGATCGGCAGTTCCGTTGAATCCAGCGCAAAGCCCGTGTTGTATGGCTCAGCTGCAAAGCGAACATCATCAAAGATGAAGAATTCTGCTTCCGGGCCCATCGTGATGGTGTCGCCCACACCACTTTGCTTCACATAGGCTTCAGCATTCTTTGCGGTCATGCGCGGATCGCGCTCGTAGCCTTCGCCAGTGATCGGGTCGAGAACATCACAGAAGATGGCTGCTGTGTTCTGGGCGTAGAACTTGTCCATGTGGATGGTGGTGACATCCGGCATCAGGGTCATGTCGGATTCGTTGATGGCTTTCCAGCCAGCAATAGAAGACCCGTCGAACATGATGCCGTCGGCAAACATGTCTTCATCCACGGTGGTGATGTCCTGGGTCACATGCTGCATCTTACCCTTGGGGTCGGTGAAGCGCATGTCGAGGAACTTTACGTCATTGTCTTTCAGATATTTGAGAGCATCATCGGCGTCTTTGGCCATTATATTCGTCCTGTTTTGGTGAGTTTATGGTTAGAGTTATGGGTGATACTTACTACAGAGCGTCCGTGCCGGACTCGCCGGTACGAATGCGGATGGCGTCTTGCACATCGGATACGAAGATCTTGCCATCGCCGATGCGGCCCGTTTTGGCAGCATTCTGGATGGCTTCCACAGCCTTCTCAACAAGGTCTGCAGCGAGCACAACTTCGATCTTCACCTTGGGCAGAAAGTCCACAACATATTCTGCACCCCGGTAGAGTTCGGTATGGCCTTTTTGGCGGCCGAAGCCTTTCGCCTCGGTGACGGTGATGCCCTGCAGACCCACATCTTGCAGCGCTTCCTTCACCTCATCGAGTTTGAAGGGCTTGATGATGGCTTCAATTTTCTTCAAGGCCGTCCCTTTCTTGGGTTTGTGGTGTTTGCCTAAAAATCCATCGCGCAGAGGCTGCGCATGAAAATGTTAACCATGCGCGCGATTGCATGGGGTGTGCCAGTTTCGTGGTAGAAAAAAAGACAAATAAAAGCAGTGGGTTAAGTGGGTATAGCGCGAAGTGCCTGCAATTTAATCGCTCAAAAAATAGGCATTCGCCTAAAAAGTAGGCAGAAAAATATTTTTTGGGTGAAGCGATTGACGTAACCGCCGATTCCCAGCCAATAAGCGCGCAGATTTGGCCCCGGAAAACGACACCCAACCAGGAGCGCATCCATATGCGGAGCACCTTGCTAAAGATTGTAGAGGCACCGTGGTTCGAGCGGGCGGTGCTTGTGCTCATCGCCATCAATGCCGTGACCCTGGGCATGGAAACCAGCAAGGAGTTGATGGCGCGCTTCGGGCCGGTTCTCAAAACGATAGATACGATTATCCTGGCCATCTTCGTCGCCGAAATCATCATGCGTCTCATCGTGCGGGGATGGGCCTTCTGGCGCGATCCCTGGCGCGTGTTCGATTTCGTGGTGGTTGCGATCGCGCTGATCCCCTCCGGAGGCTCTCTGTCGGTCTTGCGGGCGTTCCGTGTGTTGCGTGTGCTGCGCCTGATTTC
The DNA here is from genome assembly GCA_038748855.1 of Pseudomonadota bacterium. GTDB lineage: Bacteria > Pseudomonadota > Alphaproteobacteria > Rhizobiales > CAJQND01 > JAAEUE01. The sequence continues at coordinate 2,782 of JBCDIP010000305.1, read as the reverse complement.
CGGAGTGCAGGCCATTCGCCGGGTGGTCACCGGGCTGCTGGCCGCCATTCCCGGCATGGGATCGGTGGTGTTGCTGCTCTGTTTGATCTTTTACGTCTTCTCGGTGATGGCCACCAAGCTGTTCGGGGAGTCGTTTCCTCAATGGTTCGGCACCATTGGCGAATCTGCTTATTCCCTGTTCCAGATTATGACCCTGGAAAGCTGGTCCATGGGCATTGTGCGCCCGGTTATGGAGACGTATCCCTTTGCCTGGGCCTTCTTTGTGCCCTTTATCATCACCACGTCCTTTGCTGTGCTAAACCTCTTCATCGGTATCATTGTGGATGCCATGCAGAAGGAACATGAGGTGGAAGCCGATGCATCGCGCCAAGCCATGTTGAGCGAGACCGAACAGATCCTGGAAGAGATCAAGGCCTTGCGCGGCGAGGTCTCTACCCTGAAGACACAACTGGCGGCCAAGGAGTAGGCCGTGCGGGAGCACCCTAGTGAAGTTGCTCGATCTTGATCATTTTGTTCTCACCGTAGCCTCGATTGAGGACACGGCCGCATTCTACCAAGATGTGATGGGCATGCGGCCTGTAACGTTTCAAGCCGGGCGGACTGCACTGGAGTTTGGCTCCAAGAAGATCAATCTTCACAAAGCCGGTGAGGAGTTTCAACCTCACGCAAAACGGCCGGAGGCTGGCTCAGCTGATCTGTGCTTCGTGGTTGAAGATGTCTCCGCGGCCCTGGCTCATGTGCGTTCTCAAGGCGTTGAAGTGTTGGAGGGCCCCGTGGCCCGCACGGGTGCAGCCGGCCCCATAACATCGATCTATTTCCGTGATCCGGACGGCAATCTGATCGAGCTTTCTGAGTATGACGATGCATGAAAGCACACTTCTGACACCTGCTGAGATGTATGAGGCCGACCGGCTCACTATAGAAGCGGGAACCAGCGGCGCTCAGCTGATGGACAATGCGGGCATTGCCATCACCGATGAGATCACCGAACGCTGGTCCAAGCCGGGCAGGGCGGTGCTCTTGTGTGGACCGGGCAACAATGGCGGAGATGGATTTGTCATCGCGCGCGAGCTCAAAACGCGGGGATGGACCTGCTCAGTTTATCTGCTCGGGGATCTTGGAAAACTAAGAGGCGATGCGGCTCAAGCCGCTGCCCGTTGGCCTGGGGAAACGCTCCAGCTCGACGAACTGGACCTGTCTGATGTGGATGTTGTAGTTGATGCTCTGTTTGGAGCCGGCCTGAACAAGGCGCTCGATGGCACGGTTGCCGATGCTGTGGCACAGGTGGCTCAATCAGGCCTTCCAGTCATCGCCGTGGACATGCCCTCCGGCGTTGATGGGGCCATTGGCAAGGCTGCCGGGCCGGCCATTCAGGCACATCTCACGGTGACGTTCTTCCGCAAAAAGCCAGGTCACTTGCTCCTGCCGGGCCGCGAGCTCTGCGGGGAAACGGTGGTTGTGCAGATCGGTATCGAAAGCGCTGTGCTGAACACCATCGCGCCAGACGGCGCTGAGAACGGGCCGGCGCTCTGGGGCGCGGAGTTTCCCGCGCTCGCTCAGAACGCCCATAAGTACCACAGGGGCCACACACTCAGCGTGTCCGGCCCCCCTCTCAGCACCGGTGCCTCAAGGTTGGCAGCCCGCGGCGCATTGCGCGCGGGCTCTGGATTGGTGAGCGTGGCAGGGACCTCTGATGCGTTGGCCGTCCATGCCGCTCATCTAACAGCGATCATGCTGAAACCGGCCGCAAATGCGGAGGCGCTTGAGGCGCTGTTGTCCGACAAACGGTTCACTGCCGTAGTCGTCGGCCCAGCGCTTGGGTTGGGCACGGCTGAACGAGAGTTGGTGTTGAGTGCACTGAAGACGGGCCCAGCGGCCCTCTTGGATGCTGACGCTTTGATGAACTTTGCCGACAAACCGGCAGAGCTGTTTGAAACCATTGCCAGCCGGCCGGAGCGGCCCGTGGTGTTGACGCCGCATAGTGGCGAGTTTGTCCGATTGTTCGGCGCCGAGGCCCTTGACCGCGAAGGCAAAGTGCAAGCAGCGCTTTCCGCCGCCACGCAAAGTTCTGCAATAACAATTCTGAAAGGGCCGGACACGGTGATTGCATCACCAGATGGGCGTTACGCGATCAACTCCAATGCACCGCCCTCACTGGCCACGGCGGGTTCAGGTGATGTGTTGGCAGGCATGGCCGCGGGCCTACTCGCCCAAAAGATGGCTCCGTTCACGGCTGCCTGTGCAGCAGTGTGGATGCACGGTGCAGCGGCGGCATCGTTCGGGCCGGGGCTCACCGCCGACGACCTGCCAGATCTCATACCGGAGGTGCTGAAGGGTTTAGGAGCGCTCTCATGATCCGGCCAGCGGTGGAGGACGATTTGCCCGATCTCTTGGCGATCTATAACCACTACGTCCGCGAAACCCCGATCACCTTCGATCTTGAAGAAGTCTCCTTGGAGGCGCGGCGCACCTGGTTCAAGCAGTTTGACACTGAAGGCCGCCATCAGCTTCTTGTGGTCGAAGAGCACGGCCAGATCCTGGGCTATGCGCATTCCACGGCCTTTCGCCCAAAACCGGCTTATCAGCGTTCGGTTGAGACCACGGTATACCTGCTCCCGGCCCATCAAGGGGCGGGCAGGGGAGGTGCAATGCTGAACGAACTTCTCAGCCGTTTGCGCGCCGCCAAGACCCATCGGGCATATGCGATAATCACTCTGCTCAACGCCATCAGCGGTTGGTAGCCAAATTTCTCATGCAACCGGATGGAGGCTTCGTTGGGCAG
>JBCDIP010000304.1:0-4843 GCA_038748855.1 Pseudomonadota bacterium | reverse complement strand
CTGCATGACCCGCAACATCCGGAAGCTCTCGCCCGGCCAGGTGGTCTACACCGCCATGTGCTACGAGCATGGGGGCATGATCGATGATGGCACGGTCTACCGGCTCGATCAGGACAATTTCCGCTGGGTGGGCGGCAATGATGTCTCCGGCCTGTGGCTGCGCGAGCAGGCGGAGAAGCTGGGCCTGAAAGCCTGGGTGCGCTCATCTACCGACCAGATGCACAATATCGCCGTTCAGGGGCCGAATGCGCGGGACATCCTGAAGAAGATCATCTGGACCTCGCCCAACCGCACGCCGCTGGAGGATCTGGACTGGTTCCGCTTTACCGTTGGGCGCATTGGTGATTTTCACGGGGTGCCGGTGGTGGTCTCGCGCACGGGCTATTCCGGCGAGCTGGGCTATGAGGTGTTCTGCCATCCCCGCGATGCGCAAGCCGTCTTCGATGCGGTGTGGGAGGCGGGCGAGGAGTTCGATCTTAGCCCGCTCGGGCTCGAAGCGCTCGACATGGTGCGGGTGGAAGCCGGACTGATCTTTGCCGGCTATGAGTTCTCCGATCAAACCGATCCGTTCGAGGCGGGCATCGGGTTCACCGAGCCGCTGAAATCCAAGGATGAAGAGTTCATCGGCCGCGAGGCGCTGATCCGGCGCAAGGCCCATCCCTCGCGCAAGCTGGTGGGCCTGGAGATCGCCTCCAACGAGCCGGTGGGCAACGGAGACTGCATCCATATCGGCCGCCCGCAGATCGGCGAGGTGACCTCGTCCATGCGCTCGCCTTCGCTCAAGAAGAACATCGCGCTGGCCCGCATCGATGTGGCCCATGCGGAACTCGGCACGGAAGTGGAAATCGGCAAGCTGGACGGCCATATCAAGCGCCTGCCGGCAACGGTGGTGCCGTTCCCGCATTATGATCCGGAGAAGAAGCGGCCGCAGTCGTGAGCGCAAACTCCCGCGCCCTCGCGTTCGCAAGGACGCGGGCTGTGTAGTTCCTCCGTCATGTCCGCGCAGGCGGGCATCCAGTCTCTTGTATGGAGTTTGCCGCGGTGGATCCCCGCCTTCGCGGGGATGACGGGAGAGGGCGGGGATGACCGGTGATCGTTTCCGCGTCCCTGCGTAAGCGAGGACCTTCTCAGCCAAGAAGACGGGGAGAGCTATGGGCCCTCGCGTTCGCAAGGGCGCGGGGTGTGTGTAGTTCCTCCGTCATGCCCGCGCAGGCGGGCATCCAGACTTGAGCGCCGGGTTTGTGGCGGTGGATCCCCGCCTTCGCGTGCATGGCGGGAGAGTGCGAGGATGACGGGAGAGTGCGCGGGAAGGTCAACCATCAAGGCCAAATAGCCCTAATTGCGTTGTGATCTCATAGCGTTACGCTAAATTGGGTTCGTTTCGCAAAAAGCCACTTTTCCTCTCAGAATACGGCGAAACAATCCATTTAGTGGCAATTTTGCCTGTAAGTCAGCCAAAATAGTTAGGAATTTTTTACTTGACTTTGATATTAACAAGGACTATATTCCAGCCACAAAATCAAACACAGGGGATTATCATGACCAGCGCCAACCAACGCATCGCCAACCGCAGCAACGCCGCTCAAAGCACCGGGCCCAAAACTGCCGAAGGCAAGGCCGTCAGCCGCACCAACGCTTTAAAGCATGGGCTTACCTCCGACACCGTGTTGATGGATTGGGAGCGCGAGAAGGATCTCAGCTTTCTGAGAAAAATGATGATCCAGGAGTGCGATGCGCAGACCTTTGTGGAACTGGAGTATGTGAAACAGATCGTCAGCCTCATGTGGCGAGCGCGCCGCATTGCCGTGTTCGAGGCGGCGCTTCTCAACTGGATGGGCCACTGGAGCGAGGAATATTATGATCTGGACGAGGACCGAAAGGGGCTGAACAGCCGGCAAGAGCGGGTGCAGGCTTTCCACAGCGGGCTGAGGTCCAGCGACGCGGACGGCGCTGAGGAGGACCGCGGCCAGCTCATCCTGGGCCGGCTGTTGCACGAAGCCTTAAACAGCAATGCGCTGGCAAAACTCAGCCGCTATGAGACCCATCTGCTGAACCAGATGCACAATGCCCTGGCCGGCCTGGAGCGCGCGCAGGACCTGAGGCGCAAGAGCGATGAAGCCAGGGACGTGGCGAAACTCAACCACACGCTCACCTATGGCACGGAGCCGGGCAAGACCTGGTAGCCGCTGGACCGGACCAAAGCACGATTGTGTCAAACCCACCAGAATGATATGCGGGAGCTTCCATGAAAAAACGCTACAAGATTGCCCTCGGCTTGCTTGTCTTCGCGCTCATCGGGGGCGCCGTCGGCACCTGGTATGTGATGACCGCAGACAGCCGCGAGCCCGCGTTCGTTGGCTGGCAGGCCAATTGCGCCGCCTGCCACGGCCAAACCCTTGCCGGCACTGACCAGGGCCCGTCCCTCATCGACGGGCCGCTCAAATACGGTGACACGGTGGATGAGATGATGCCCGTCATCGCCAAGGGCGTCCCCGGCGCTGGGAAGAAAGGCTTTGAGGGAACGCTCTCTGCCCGCGAGATCAAGCTGATGGCGATCTATATCAGCGAGCTGCGCCAGCGCTTTCCCACAACGCCGGCCTCCTACACCAAGGAGCCGAAAGACCCCCGGACGCTTCGCTCGCAACATCACACCTTCAAGCTGGAACTGGTCACAGCCCTTGAGAGCCGGCCCTATTCGATTGCGCCTCTGCCGAGCGGCGAGATCCTGATTGCCGAGAAGATCAGAGGGCTCTCCCTGGTGGACCAGAAGGGCACCCAGAAGCCGCTCATCGAAGGCACCCCAGAGGTCTGGGGCACGCTGGCGAGCTTCCGGGGGATCTGGCTCAACCTGGGCACGGTGCTCGATGTGGAGCTTCATCCAAACTATGCGGAGAACGGCTGGATCTACCTTTCCCACACTCATCATTGCTTCTGGGGCTGTGGTTGGGTGGTTCCGGGTACCATGGTGCGGGTCGTCCGTGGGCGGATCAAAGAAGGCGAATGGGTGGACCAGGAGGTGATCTGGTCGGTCCACAAGGATCACTACACGCCCGTGCCGGACGCGGTAGCGGCGGGGCGGCTGGCCTTTGATGGGGAGGGGTTTCTCTATATCTCGATCGGCGGCAAGAACACCTATGACAAGCTGCACAAGCTGGACACGCCCTTCGGCAAGGTCCACCGGGTCCGCGACGATGGCACGGTGCCTGAGGACAATCCGTTTTATGCCCCGCCGGAGAAGCGTCCCGAGGCGTCCACCAAGCACACGGTTTGGAGCTATGGCCACCGCACGGGCCAGGGGCTGGATGGGCACCCGGTCAATGGGGAGATCTGGAACACGGAGATGGGCCCGCGGGGCGGGGATGAGATCAACCACATCCTCAAAGGCCAGAACTATGGCTGGCCGCTCTATACCAACGGGCTCGCCTATGATGGTGAAGAGATCTCGATCGGGAAGGATCTGGGGCTCGATTTTCCCATTGAGAGCACGGTGTTGCCGGTGGTGGATTTCACCCCGGCGCCGGCGGTCTCCAACTTCACCTTCCACCGGGGTGATCAGTTTCCCGCCTGGAAGAGCGATCTGCTGGTGGGCAGCTTGAAGGCCAGCACGCTCTACCGGTTGCGCATCGAGGGCGGCAAGCTGGTGGAGCAGGAAAAGCTGGTTGAGGACTTCGGCCGCATTCGTGATGTTGCCATGGGGGTGGATGGGTTTGTCTATGTTGCGTTGGAGCACAATGAGGCCGGCTCGCTGTGGCGCCTGGTGCCGGGGTAGGGCGCGCACCCTTGCGCACGCGAGGGCCCATGGCTCGCTTCTTCCCCTTGGCTCAGAAGGTCCTCGCTTTCGCAAGGACGTGGGATACAGGAACGCGGGGTCGCTACGCTACCCCGCTCCCGGTGGCAAACTCATAAGACCGCGTCACAATCTGCTTCACCGTTTCCAACTCCCCCTCATCGCGCGGCGAGAACACCATGATGAGGCCCGCTGGAAGATGGCCCTGGGTCACCAGGTAATGGTCTTCCCCCCAACCGGCCGCAACCGCATCGGCGGCATCCTCAGCGCTGAGCATCAGATGCATGCTGCCGCTGTCGGGGTGGGGATGAATATGGGCAAACTCGCGGCCGATCATGAAGGCCTTATGGTTACACTCCCTCTCCGGGTGCAGAACCATCGCGCGCGAGCCGGGCACGGAGATGCCGCTGTCTTCGTTCGCCACATGGGGGAGCGAAAAGCACCAGGCGTGCAGCTGATCAATCACCTCGTCCGGCCCGTGCTGGTTAAGCTGCGAGTGGGGCAGGCGGCTGGTGGTGTCCGGGGCGGGGCCGCTGCGGGGCGGCAGGTCCATCTTGGCGGTCATGGAGAACTCCTTGCATTGAGTGCACCCAATGTAATATCTATTTGATGCAAGAGTATTGTCCATTTATGCAAATGAGTATTGCATGAAAGCACAGAGAACGCGGGCAGACCAAAAGCTGGACTGGAGCGATATTCCCTACATCCTGTCCGTCTGCGAGGCCGGCAGCCTGGCCGGGGCCGCGCGGATTATGGGGGTCAATCACTCAACGGTCTTCCGGCGCGTGGAGGGGGTTGAGGAGAAACTTGGCGTCAGGCTGTTTGAGCGCCAAGCCCGTGGCTATGTGATGACGCCCGCCGGTGAGCTCTTCTATGAACGGGCGATCCCGCTGTGTGAGCGGCTGGACAGCATTGAGCTGGAGCTGGGGGGCAAGGATTTGCGGCTGGAGGGCCGGTTGACCGTGACGACCACGGACTCGCTGCTCTACTGCCTGGCGCCGGTGTTTTCGAAGTTCCAGGACCAACACCCCGATGTGGAGCTGCGCCTGTTGTCGG
>JBCDIP010000303.1:0-4855 GCA_038748855.1 Pseudomonadota bacterium | reverse complement strand
GATCGGAACCGGTGCCAAGCTCGCCGGCCTTCTGAAGGCCAAGGTGGCGCGCTTTGCTTACTCACAAACCGCAAAAGGCGCGAAGCCCTCAGATGCAGCCGTCATATTGTTTACGTCTGGCTCGGAGGGCGTGCCGAAGGGCGTTATGCTCAGTCATGACAATATCAACGCCAACCGCCACCAGATTTCTGCCCGCATCGACTTCTCTCCGAACGATACGGTATTCAATGCCCTGCCCGTGTTCCACGCGTTCGGCCTCACCGGTGGGCTTATTCTCCCGTTAATGGCTGGGGTTAAGATCTTCCTCTATCCCTCGCCGCTGCATTACAAAGTTGTTCCCGAACTCATCTACGACACCAACGCCACTGTGATGTTTGGCACGGACACGTTCCTTGCGGGCTATGCGCGTTCAGCCAACCCTTACGACTTCTACTCAATGCGCTACGTGGTGGCTGGAGCTGAGAAGGTGAAGGATGAAACGCGTAAGGTGTGGATGGAACGGTTTGGCCTGCGCATCCTGGAAGGCTATGGGGCGACAGAAACCGCGCCGGTGCTTGCGGTCAACACACCCATGCACCACAAGGCCGGCACGGTGGGACGCCTGCTGCCAGCCATCAAACGCCGCCTGGAGGCTATCGAGGGCATAGATGAAGGTGGCAAGCTGATCGTCTCTGGCCCCAATGTTATGAGCGGCTACTTGAGGGTGGAGAATCCAGGCGTATTGGAACCGGCGCCTGACGGCTGGTACGACACGGGCGACATCGTTTCGATTGATGAAGACGGCTTCGTGCGCATTCTTGGCCGCGCAAAGAGGTTTGCAAAGATCGCCGGCGAGATGGTGTCACTCACTGCTGTTGAGACGGAGGTCGCGAAGGCCTGGCCGGACAACGCCCATGCGGTTGTCTCCATACCTGACGCCAAAAAGGGCGAAGCTCTTGTCCTTCTGACCGACCGTGCAGAGCTTGAGCGCAAAGACCTGCAGGCTATGGGCAAAGAGGCGGGCATGGCTGAGCTCTGGGTCCCACGGCAGGTTCTTAGCGTCGAGCAAGTGCCATTGCTGGGAACCGGTAAGACGGACTATGTCACGTCTAAAGAGTTGGCTTTGGAGGCTTACGGCTAATGCGTTCAGGCCAGGCTCTTGCGCATATCGGTTGAGGCCCGGAAGGAGAAAAGGCGCCCTAGCAGGCCTGTGCCCGTAGTCTTACGGGCCTTAAATCCGAACCGCTCATAAAGGCGCCTGGCGCCCGAATTGGTGTCAACAACGTCGAGCCGGATGCTCGCCTTTCCCAACTCGCGCGCATGAGCTTCGATGGCATCGAGCAGTCGTGACCCGATACCTTGCCCGCGCACAGATGGGCTGACCGCAATGCCGTCCATAAGCAACACATCCGGGCTCTCTGCGCGTTCAAGCAGAAGCAGACCGCCAATCCTTAAGACCGCGGAGACCCCATACTCCGCAAAGAAGCGTGCGAACCCGGGCTCAAAGAGCCCCTTCCCATCAACCTTGAACCCGGCAATGCCCACGACTTGGCCTGCCTTTATGGCAAGGAAGGCCCGATCGGGAGCAAGGCTAGCAGCAAGAAAGCGAGCCGACCTCTCTTGATCCCCCAGGAAGGGCGCCAGCTTCTCACGGAATGCCTCGCAGTAAAGGGCAGTCGCCGCTGCGGCATGGTCTTCGGGAACGCCGAGCTGAATTGTGATCTCTTGGCTCATATGGGGCGATATGGTCTACCGGACATCGAATTGAAAGATCAGAACCTTTAAGGCAATGGCAATTCGATGGCTCGCCCCTCATCTGCCGATTGCTTGATCGCGGAGATCACTTGAAGCGAGCGCAGACCATCCGCTCCAGACACCAGCGGCTTGGCGGCGCCGCGTATGACCCGGCAGAAGTGATCGATCTGCACATCCAGCGGATCAGCACGTTTCACGTCCTTGGCCGTCTGGTGGATCGGCTCCCACCAACTTCGCTGCTCCTTTTGAGCCCAACCCTTCAGCCCTGGCAGCTCAAGAGAACCATGCGTTCCTCCGATCAAGTAGCAGTTTTGCGCCGTTTCCGGGTAGGCTGGGTTCTCAGCTGCGGTCAGCTCCCAGCTCCAAGGCGCGACAATCGTGTCCGACACGCTCAGTGTCCCCAAAGCGCCGTTGGCAAAGCGCAGAACGATCGCGCTCGTGTCTTCAACCTTGTGGCCGCGGACAGTATTGGCCTGAAACGCCCGCACTGACGTGATTTCACTCACGAGGTGCCGCATGAGATCAACATCGTGGATCAAGTTGATGAAAACGGGACCGGCGCCCTTTTGAGTTCGCCACTTCGTGTTGAAATAGTCGTCCGGTTTATAGAGCCAGCACAAACCGTTGACCGCCACGATCTCCCCAAGGGCACCGCTGGAAATTGTCTCCTTTGCAGCCTGGATTATGGGGTTGTGACGGCGGTGATGACCCACCAGAAGGGGCACACTGTTTGCTGCGGCTTGGGCAACCAACTGCTCCGCAGAGGCCACATCATCAGCCAGGGGTTTCTCGATCAACGCCGGAACATGCGCCTGCAAAACCTTAAGCCCTTGCGGCAAGTGCATAGCATTCGGTGTTGCGATGATCGCCCCGTCCGGGGGCTCTGCGGCAAGCATTTCTCCCAGCTCCGGGTACCAAGTGTACCCTCCGTCCTTCGCAAACTGCCGGGCAGCGCCAGATGGGTCAACGATGGACGCAACCACCGCGCCCTCGGTCCTGGCGATAGCACTCACATGGCGCTGGCCTACCAGCCCGGCCCCGACCACGGACAGCTTCACTGGGGCCACGGCAAAGTCCTCAAATCCGGCCTAGATCCTTTATGGCGCGCTCCACGCGGTCCTGTATGGACGAGAAGGCTTCCTCATTCGCCCGCCGCGTTGTGTCGGCGAGTTCGGTCATGATGGCCAGGGACTTCTCCACCGCCGCGCCGTAAATCTCCGCCTGTTTCTGCGCGATCTCCTCCGGCGGGGCAGAGCCCAAGGTTTTGATCTGCTCGGCAGCCCCCTTCATCAGTTCATTGAAGACAGCAACCTGCTTTTCGTAGAAGTCCTTGTTTGCCGCGGCGGCCGCCTTGTTCGCAGCTTGTACCGCTTCGAAGTTGCGCCGGTTGCTTTCCATGATGCCGGCCAGATCGAGCCCTTTGGGTTTCTGGGGTTCAAAAGCGGCCATCATGTTCATGGGGTCGAACATCTTTGCAACGCTGTCCGGGTCGAACATTCTCATCATGTCGTTGAAATCAAATGGCGATCTAAATGTCATAAGAAGCTCCTTGAGCATCCGATCGCGAGGGCACGCTTGCGCGATTCGGTTCACAACCAGCATAGAACGAGTAACACGGGCGCTTCAAGCCAACGCCGCACAGGCCTGCCGGATGAGATCACAGCCGCGGTCAACTTCGCTGTCGGCAACCGCGATGGAGATCCTGAAGCACCCTTCAGCGTGGAAGGCAGACCCTGGGACTGTGGCCACCTCCCACTGCTCCAAGAGGTAACGGCAGAAGTCCACGGAGTTTGTGATCTTGTCTCCGTCAGGCGTCGTGCGGCCAAACAGTTTGCTGCAATCAGGAAACAGATAGAACGCGCCTTCCGGCATGGAACAGGTAAGGCCGTCCACTTGGTTCAAAACGGTGAGCGCTCTGTCACGCCGGAACTCATAGGTCTGCGCCCTGGCCTGCAGGAATTCCTGCGGGCCTTCCAGGGCAGCGATGGCCGCCGCTTGACCCATGGAGCTGGGATTTCCAGCAGTCTGAGAGCAGAGTTGCAGAAGGCCCTTCATAAACGGTTTCGGCATCCCCGCATAGCCAATGCGCCAGCCGGTCATGGCATAAGCCTTCGACACGCCGTTGACGGTGATGGCGCGCTCAAACAGGGGCGGCGCCACAGAAGCAATCGTCGCGAACGGAAATTCGTCAAACACAATGTGCTCATAGAGGTCGTCGCTGACGGTCCAGATGTCTGGGTGGTTCAACAAAACCTCCGCGAAGGCTTCCAGATCATCCGCCATGTAAGCGGCACCGGTTGGATTGGAGGGCGAACACAGCACAAAGCACCGGGTGCGCGGCGTGATGGCGGCCTCAAGCTGATGTGCAGAGATGCGATAGCCCGTGGCAACGCCCGCCGGCACCAGCACCGGAGTTCCCCCGGCAGCCAAGATGGCGCCAGGGTAAGACGGCCAACAGGGGGTGGGCACGATCACTTCATCGCCAGGATTTAACATGGTTCGGAAGATGTCGGCCAGCAACGGTTTCGCGCCAGAGTGTACAAAAATCTGATCTGGGTCATAGTTCAGCTTGTTGTCGCGCTTGAATTTTGCCGACACAGCCTCCCGCATGGCGCGGGTGCCTTCCAGCGCTGTGTACTTGGTGTCCCCCTGGTCAATGGCCTCCTGGGCAGCCCTTTTGATATGATCGGGCGTATCGAAGTCAGGCTCGCCGGTAGAAAAGTCTGCAATCGTCCGCCCCTCCTCCTTCAATTTGACGGCAAGGGAGAAGATTTGAGATATGGCCGAGGGTTCAAACCGGTCCAATATGGCGCTGAGAGGCGGCATTGCTAGGGTTCTCCAACAGGTTTTCGCATGTAGATGGTGAGACCGCCCATGAACGGTTCTTCTCTTTCGATCCGAAAGCCGTGCCGTTCGTAAAACTCCACGTTGGAACCGAAGGCCCGGTTTGTGTAGAGACGCACCGTCGACAGACCAAGAGCGCGCGCTTGGCTCTCGGCATGGCGCACCAGCGTGCTGCCAAGCCTCTTGCCCTGATGCTCCGGCGATACTGCGAGGTTCTCAATGAGAAGACAATCCGGTTCCACCACCATTTGAACCAAAGCGCAAAGCTCCCCATCCG
>JBCDIP010000302.1:0-4863 GCA_038748855.1 Pseudomonadota bacterium | reverse complement strand
CTGTTCCCGCAAGTGTCCGTATAAGGCGAGCTGATCGGGATCTTCGTTGCACCGTGCGTGCCTTCCGAAGAAATGCCATCGACGGACACCGAAGACGTTGGGAACATGCCCGTGCACGTGGTGGCCAAAAGGTTCATCAGCAGGTTGCCGGGATCATCCTCGCGGTGGCGTCGCTTCAGGCTCTTGTCGCCCGCGCCGAAGTGGAAGCGGAAGCCGCCAAAGACGGACGCATAGCTGTTGTTGCCAACCTGGCCTTCCACAAACAAGGACACCGGCACGCCCAGTCCCTCAGGCTGCCATTCAACGGAGGCAATGCCCGCATCCACCGACAAGAAGTGCCTGTAGCCGGCCGCAACGCGGATGTTGTCGGAGGCATAGAAGGCCGCGGTGAACTGGCCAAACCAGTCTTTGGAGCCGAGATCGGCATCCTCATATCCGGCCAGGCCTTCAAACGAGAACTGCTCCAGATAGAACTCACCTTCCGCGCCGACGCGGAAGATGTCGTTGGTCGTGGTGAAGTTGTCGATGGCCGAGTATGAAGCATACGCTCCAAACAGATAGCTTGACGGATCACGCGTGAACAAATGTGCGCCCACGCCGCCAGCCTCCTGGCCGCCCAAAGTGCCGAAGGCCGTATCGAGCTGAAACCCGAGGTCACAGCCCAATGGCATGGTGAATGAGAGAGCTCCATGGCCGCGCCCGTCCGCGCCTGAGCCATCATCTTCGAAATAGCCGCCGGCCCCTTCAAACTTTCCGTTGAAGGCCGATACAGCACAAGCATGTGGAAGACTTCCTTCGTCCGCGGCAAGTGCCGGAACTGAAAGCACGACCGCACAGACCATTCCCCCTGCGAATGGTGCAAGCCGTTTCATTTTATGACGTCCCTGTACTTTTTTATCTGCTACAAACAGATCCCCGATACCTTTTGAAATATATATTCAACCTTAAGTCAATGCACCACTACTTGTGGTTATAGTTAAAACACGCAACTGTGGCATCGAATACACAACGCAGCTAACTGTCGGTAACGCCCAATCAGCAATTGGCCAATCGCGCGAACTGGCCTACGGTGGCGCGCAAATCGGGACTGAAGAGCGGCAGAAGACCAGGTCATGGGACCTCAGATCAAAGTTCAAATTCGCAACCTGACAAAATCGTTCGGCGACAAACGTGTTCTGAACGACGTGAGCATAGACATTTTGGCCGGCAAGAAGACCGTGCTGATCGGCCCGGCCGCATCGGGAAAGACCGTTCTGTTCAAATGCCTGATGGGCATCACTCAGCCTGAAGCCGGCACGATCACGGTGGACGGCCAGCCGGTGCCGGCCTCCGGCAGCTCCGGCCATTCCGCCTACATGATGGATGTGGGCGTATGCTTCCAGCAAGGCGGGCTTTTGGACAGCCTCACCGTTTGGGAAAACATCAGCTTTAAGCTGACACAGGCTCAAGGGCTCTCGCGCACGGCCGCCCGGGAGTTGGCCATTGAGAAGCTGGCCAAGGTGGACCTGCCGGCACCGACGGCCGATCTGTTGCCCTCAGAGCTTTCCGGCGGCATGCAAAAGCGCGTGGGCATTGCCCGGGCGCTGGCGGGCTCGCCCTCGCTTTTGCTGCTGGATGAGCCCACGGCCGGGCTTGACCCCATCACCACCAACACCATCAACAAGCTGATCACCCGCTCCATGACCGAAATCGGCGCCACGGTGCTGGCCATCACGTCCGACATGGCCTCAGCCCGGGCTGAGTATGACCAGTTGTTGATGCTGCACCAGGGCGAGATCATGTGGAGCGGGCCCACGTCGCTCCTGGACAATTGCGAGAGTCCCCATGTGAACCAACTGATCAACGGGCAAGCCGTGGGGCCGATCAAGATGCGTCTGGAGGCCCGCACGGGCTGAAAACCGCGTTAACAAAACCTCACTGTTCCCGCTAAACCTTGCCTCAAATCCACAGCAAAATTTAGCAGATTGGATATCTGTTCCCCCTAGTGTGCCCCCAACCCGGGGTAACATTTAGGGTATACAATAAGACAGGGCGAAGACTGTGCGGTTACTGAGGAGCCTGTGTGACAGGCTGATTGCGGATGACCGGGGGACTATCGCGTTAATATTCGGGCTGGCATCACCAGTCCTGCTTGTAGCAGCCGCGAGTGCGATCGAAGTTGCAATCCAAGTAAAAGCAAACACTGAACTGCAGTCGGTGGCCGACGCAGCAGCCCTTGCGGCTGCGCGCGAAATCGCGCTCGCCAACACCAGCAAGGCGCAGGTTCAGAAGTCGGCCGAGACCCACGCAAAGGTCAGCCTGGCCAACTCCAAGTCCTTAGGCAGCTCAGCCAGCAGACTGGCCGTGAAGGCAACCGTCGTGGACAGCTTCACCGGCGTGCGGGTGGATCTGACAAAGACCTGGAAACCGTTTTTCTCCGGCCTCTTGGGCGTGTCAGACCAGCGCGCATCGGCCTCCGCCACGGCCCACGTGGTGGGCAGCACCAAGATCTGTGTCCTCGGCCTGATGGACAGAGGTATTCTGGCCGGCGTCCATCTGGACAACAATGCCCGCCTGACCGCGGAAGACTGCGGGGTTTACAGCAATTCAACCAGCTTTGCCTCCATCCGCACCGACAGCAACTCTGAGCTCAGCGCAGGTCTCATTTGCGCTGCGGGCGGCACCATGGCGTCGCGCTCGGTGAACTTCACGCCGGAGCCCATTACAGACTGTCCCCAGCTGCCGGACCCGCTTGCTGAGCGCAAGCCGCCCCCCGTAGACACCTGCCTTGAGACCAATCTGGTTGTTGAATCGGACATGATCCTTTCGCCTGGCACCTATTGTGGCGGGATTACCATCCGCGACGAAGCCGAAGTGGAGCTGGAGCCCGGGATCTATGTGATCAAGGACGGGCCCTTCAACGTGGAAGGAGAGGCGGAGCTTGAGGGCGAATATGTGAGCTTTTACATGACGGGGCCCGGTTCCACCTTCAACTTTGAAGAGGAGACAGAAATCAGCCTCGGCGCCAGCAAAGACGGTCCCCTGGCAGGCTTGCTGTTCTATGAAAAGCTGGACCCGGCCGTGATCGCGGCGGCGACGCAGAGATCCAGCTTCTTCTCTGTCTTCCGTGATCTTGGTGATCTGAGCACCATGCGCACGCACCGCATCAGAAGCAACAATGCGCGCCAGCTTCTGGGCACCATCTACTTGCCCAACAGCATTCTGCAGATTGACGCCAACGCCCCGGTTGCGGACGAATCCGCCTACACCGCCGTGGTGGTGCGCCGGCTCTGGCTGCTGGAAGGCCCGCACCTGGTGTTGAATGCAGACTACAGCGCCACCGATGTGCCGGTGCCCTCATCCATTGCCGGCGGAGAGGCTAAGCTGACGAACTAGGCGGACGGGGCATCTCGGCCCTTTACGCGCCCCTCTTTCCTCTCCACACTTCTTCTCCGTGATAGTGAAGCAGAGAGGGTCACATGATGGATATCGGCGTGGTGCACTATGTGATGCGGCCCGAAGGCGGGGTGATTGACGCGGTCTGGCATTCCACCCGCATGGGCACCGATCAGCATGGCACGGGGCTTGCCACCGGCGACACCTCCAACGGCTTTCCGGGCACCTATGCCATCACCTACTACCTGGCGGACGGCACCGTTTCGGCCGAACTGGAGCTGGGCATAGAGAAGCAGGGAACCGTCTTCCGGCTCACCTATTCCAAAGACGGAGAGCTCCTTTTAGAGGGCATTGGCCTGGAAACCCCGTGCGGTCTTGCGGGAGGTTACCGGAAACTGGGGGAGACTTGAGAAACGGTTCGGAAAAATGTGTGGGCTTCAGAACGAGATATGTCGCAAAAAACTCTACATTGGATCTTTTACTTTATCTATATAGGTGCGTACGGTTCCTATTCCTATCTGATATCGTATAATATTAAATCCATTCTGTTTGCGCTCGATTACGGCACAGCAATTTTCATCTTCATGTTATTGCCGTTCGTGATGGGCATTGTGATAATCTATTTGCAAAATATAGTCGGCAAGGAATTATGGGAGGGTCCAAAAGATTTTTGGTGGACATGGGCCTACATTCTAGCGTGCGGGCTGGGCCTCTACACATTTTCGTTGAATGTGGGTGACATCCAAGCTGATGATTTCAATAATAATTTCGCCTTACTGGCCATCTTGATGGTATATTGCAGCATAATCCACCAACTGATCCGTATGGCCTTCATCCTCATCTTGGGGAGCAGCGCGCGTTCCAAGAACTCCAGTTGAGATTTTGGAGGGGGTCGCGCTTGGAACACCCCAAACGAACGGCCAAAATCGAGGAAGCTGACATAGACGAGTTAGACGTCGCCTTGCCCTGAAGCCTGATCAGCCCTTCGGCGCTGTTCCCGGGCGCAGATAAGCGAACATATGCGCCACGTAATCGGCTTTGCCGAGGTCAACGCCGCCACTGCGCAGGATCGTGTAGGCGCTCATCAGATGAAAATAGAACTGAGCCAGAGCCCAGTCGCGGGCATAACGTTCCCCGCTCATATCGAAGATCATGCCGTTGGGCAGCTCAATGCTGAGGGTGCGCTCCGCCCCCTCATCCAGCGCTCCGGGCGCAAGTGCCTCCAACACGCTCAACGTCTCTGAAATGCGGCGCTGGGCGTCTTCAAAGCTGCCCGGCGCTTCGCCAGCCTCACGGCCCTCCTTGGCCAGCACATCGAGCGCTTCTGGCAACGGCAAATCGCGCAAACGAAAGGTGGCCTCTTGGGCTTGAAGACAGGCAAAGCGCACCTGCGTGGCCAGCGGGAACATATCCGGCGCAAGGCGCCAGGACAGAGCCTCCTCGGAGTTCGCTTGCGCCTTGGCGACGCTCCTCGGCGTGCTGGTGCAT
>JBCDIP010000301.1:0-4880 GCA_038748855.1 Pseudomonadota bacterium | reverse complement strand
TTCCGCGATCTTGATCTGCGCGAGCCGGACGTGAACCTGAACGTGGGCTCCGGAACGCAAGCCGAACAGACAGCCGGCGTGTTGCTGGGCTTTGAGCCGGTCTGCAAGAATTTTGAGCCGGATTTGGTCATCGTAGTGGGCGATGTGAACTCCACCCTGGCCTGCGCCCTCACAGCCAAGAAGCTGGGCATCAAGGTGGCGCATGTGGAAGCCGGCCTCAGATCAGGCGATATGCGCATGCCCGAAGAGATCAACCGGCGCTGCACGGACACGATCTCAGACTATCTCTTCACCACGGACCGCATGGCCAATGGCAATCTGGCAAGCGAGGGCATCCCGGCCAACAAGGTGCACTTTGTGGGCAATGTGATGATCGACACGCTCATGAGTTTCCGCGAGCAGGCCGCCGACTTGCGCTATTTCGACACGCTTGGCCTGACGCCCGGCAACTATGCCACGCTGACCTTGCACCGGCCGTCCAACGTGGATGATCTCAGCACGCTGGGGCGTATCCTGAGAACCTTGAAGTGCATTTCCGGCAGCCTGCCGATTGTCTTTCCGGTCCATCCGCGCACCCGGGCAAAGATCCACGAGTTCGGCTTTGGCGGCGCCTTTGATGGCCGGCAGTTCCGCATGATCGACCCGCTGGGCTATCTGGAGTTCCTCAGCCTCAATGCCGGCGCCAAGGCGGTTTTCACTGACAGCGGCGGCCTGCAGGAAGAGACGACCATTCTGGGTGTGCCTTGCATTACGCTGAGGGAGAACACCGAGCGTCCGATCACCGTGTTGGAGGGCACCAACCAGATTGTGGGCAGCGATCCCAATGCGATCTTTGAGGCCTACAACAAGGTGCAAAGCCAGTCGGCCACCCCGCCGCCGGCGCCTGAGAAATGGGACGGTCAGGCAGCGGACCGCATTGCGGCGCAGTTTGCTGAAGGGTTGCCTTTGCAGCACTTGCTGCGGGCGGCGTCGTAGGTCTCCCCGACCCCTCATCCGTCATCCCCGCGCCCTCATCCGTCATCCCCGCGAACGCGGGGACCCAGGGCGGGAGGCTCTGAGGTCTACAGCTCCTAGGTCCCGGATATTTTGCTTGCGCAAACTTCCGGGATGACGAGGAGAGCCGCGTTCCTGCAGAAGCGGGAACCTTCTCAGCCAAGGGAAAGGCAAGAGCTATGGGCCCCTGCTTTCGCAGGGGAGCGGTTCTTTCCGCGTCCTTGCGAAAGCGAGGACCTTCTTAGCCAAGGGAACTGTACCGGCCATGGGCCCTCGCGTGCGCAAGGGCGCGGGTTACACCGTCAACCCTACGCGCTTGCCCGGTCTGTGGACGACAGCACCTGGCTCAGCACCTTGTCCAAACGGCCCACCGTGCGGTCCACGTTGCCCAGCTTGTCTAACCCGAAAAGGCCCAACCGGAAGCTCTTGAAATCCTCCGGCTCATCGCACTGCAGCGGCACGCCGGCGGCAATCTGCATGCCCAGCTCGGCAAACTTCTTGCCCGTCTGGAACCCGGCATCGTCCGTGTAGGACACCACAACGCCCGGGGCCTTGAAGCCGTCGGCAGCCACGCTGCGGATGCCCTTAGCTTCCAGGAGCGCACGCACCTTGGCGCCCAGATCCCATTGCGCGGCGGACGCCTTCTCCAAGCCGAACGCTTCGGTTTCCTGCATGGCCTGGTAGAACTTCACAAGACCGTCCGTCGGCATCGTCGCGTGATAGGCATGGCCGCCGCCTTCATAGGCTGCCATGATCTGGCGCCATTTCAACAGATCGCAAGCAAAGCTGGAGCTGGTGGAGGCTTCCACCGCCGCCTTGCCGGCTTCACTCAGCATGACCAGACCGGCGCAGGGCGAGGCGCTCCAGCCCTTTTGCGGCGCGCTGATGAGCACATCCACGCCGATCGCCTTCATGTCCACCCAAGCCGTGCCGGAGGCAATGCAGTCCAGAACGAACAGGCCGCCCACAGCGTGTACCGCGTCCGCCACGGCCCTCATGTACTCGTCAGGCAAGATCATGCCTGAAGAGGTTTCCACGTGCGGGGCAAACACCAGATCTGGCTTTTGCGCGGCAATGGCGCTCACCACTTCATCGATGGGGCACGGCGCAAACGGCGCTTGGGAGCCGCTCTCCACCTGGCGGGCCTTGAGCACGGTTTCCTCTGCCGGGAGGGAGCCCATCTGGAAGATTTGCGACCAGCGGAAGCTGAACCAGCCGTTGCGGATCACCAGGCAGTTCTTACCGCCGGCGAGCTGGCGCGCCACGGCTTCCATGGCGTAGGTGCCGCCGCCCGGCACCACCACGGCCGCTTCAGCGCCGTAGACCGACTTCAAGCCGGTCGAAATTCCACGCATCACCCCTTGAAACGACTGAGACATGTGGTTGAGAGAGCGGTCGGTGAAAACCACTGAGTATTCCAGAAGACCACCAGGGTCGATGTCAGAGTGTGAGCCAGTCATGAGATTAATGTTCCCGT
Source organism: Pseudomonadota bacterium (assembly GCA_038748855.1). Taxonomy (GTDB): domain Bacteria; phylum Pseudomonadota; class Alphaproteobacteria; order Rhizobiales; family CAJQND01; genus JAAEUE01. Next base: position 2,410 of record JBCDIP010000301.1, on the reverse strand, counting down.
GTGAGAGCCGCGTTTTGTCCGAAAACCCGAATGCTTACTAAGGGTCAACGCCTCATAAGCGCATGACAATTGCGCCAGAGCAATGCTCGTTTGCGACCTGCGTCAGTCTATCCCGCCATCTGGCTGGCCCGCAAGCTGCGGGGGGCTGCGCCAAACTCCCGTTTGAACGCATGGGTCAGGGCCTCTGCGCTGGAATAGCCGAGCTTGCGCGCCACGGACTGCACCTGAACGCCGCCTTCCACATCGCGCCGGGCCAGGGTCAGCCGCCATTTGCGCAAATAGGCCTGCGGCGAGAGACCGACCTTCAACGGGAACAGCTCGGCAAAGCGGCTGAGCGAGAGATGGGATAGCTCCGCCAGCTCCCGGTTGTTCCAACGCCGGCCCGGTTCGTTGTGCATGGCCACAATGGCGCGGCTGAGGCGTTTATCCGCAAGGCCGCTGATCAGGCCCGGTGTCGCGCTGCCGCGCTCAATTTCCCGGCGCATCATGTGGATGATCATCACCTCAGACAGGCGCGACAGAGCCCCATCGGCGCCGCAGCGCCCAGCGCGGGCCTCTTCCACCAACATCTCACACAACCGGCGCACCTGCGGATCGCTCTCCAGCACAATGGAGAGCTTGGGCGGGAGCGCCGCCATAAGCGGATTGGCCCGCCCGCCCCATTCGGCGCGCATCTCCAGTATGGGATCGCGCTGGCAGGCTGTGCCCAGCGGCCAAAAGGCCACGAACTCCGGCGCCCCATCTGAGGTGCGACCATAGACGGCGATGTTGCCCTCACCGGCCTGGACCGGACGCACCCGCATCTCGAAATTGGCCATGAGCGAGGAGAGGCGATCGTAATGGACTTCCGCGTTATCGGAGCCCTGATCAGATATATCGGATTTTTCGTTCACAAAATCTGATATACCCGTCTTCCCACTCAAAAGCAATCTTGAGGAGTAGCCCCATGCTGATGCCCCGCCAAAAGACGCCTGACCTCACCGTTCCGCTCGTGGGCGGCGGTCAGTTCGACCTTGCCACTGATGGTTCTGAACGCGGCACCGTCATTTGTTTCTACCGCGGCCTGCACTGCCCGATTTGCGCCAACTACTTGACCGAGCTGGAAAAGAAGACCCCGGAATTTAACGAGCGCGGTGTTTCCACCATCGCAATCTCCTCTGACGGCGAAGACCGCGCTGCGGACATGGCCAAGAATATCGGCGCAACCAAGTTGCGCTTCGGCTATGACCTGTCGCTTGCCAAAGCCAAGGAATGGGGTCTCTACATCTCCACCTCCCGCGGCAAGACCTCCATCGGCATTGTGGAGCCGGACCTGTTCTCTGAGCCTGGCCTCTTCATGGTGACGCCGGAACAGACGCTCTACTACGGCTCAGTGCAAACCATGCCGTTCGTGCGGCCGCACTTCTCTGAGCTGGTGGGCGCGCTGGACTTTGCCATTGAGAAGAACTATCCGGCCCGCGGCGAATATGCCGGCGCCGTTTAAGGCAAGATCGGTTTAGCTGCCCCGCGCCCTTGCGAACGCGAGGGCCCATAGCCAGTACCTTTTCCCTGGCTCAGAAGGTCCTCGCTTTCGCAAGGACGCGGGGGCAGAGGCTTGGCAGCGTTGTGCTCCGGCTTGCGACGGTTTGCGCCAGCCTTTGGCAAAATATGACAATTGCGCAAGGCAGGCATTTAGGGCCATAAGCCGCTCAAACTCAGGTTTGAAGGCGAAGGTTTTATGCGCAAGCCCAATCTATTGATCCTTGGGGCCGGTGGCGTCGGCGGCGTCACCGCCCACAAGGCCGCTCAAAATTCAGACGCGTTCGGCACCATCACCCTGGCGAGCCGCACCCTGGCGAAGGCTGAGGCCATCGCCGAAGACGTGAGCGCCCGAGGCCACGGGACCATTGAGGCGCGCCAGGTGGATGCCCAGAACAAGGCCGAGATCGAGGCTCTGATCGGTGAGCTGGATGCGGCCATTGTGGTGAACGTGGCCACCCCTTACGTGAACGAAGCCACCATGGACGCTTGCATTGCCGCCGGTGCCCATTACCTCGACACGGCCGTTGCCGAAGATGAGTTCGTGGAGAACGTGCCCGCCCCCTGGTACGCCAACTTCGAATGGCCCCGCAAACCGGCCTTTGAGGCCAAGGCGCTCAACGCCGTGTTGGGCATCGGGTTTGACCCAGGCGTGGTCAACGTGTTCTGCGCGCACGCCAAGAAGCACCTGCTGGACAGCATTGAGACCATCGACATTATCGATGTGAACGGCGGTGATCATGGACGCTATTTCGCCACCAACTTCGACCCGGACACCAACTTGCGGGAAATCTCAGAAGATGTGATCTACTGGGAAGATGGCGAATTCAAAACCATCCCCCACCACTCCAAGCAAATGTCGGTGACGCTTCCCGTCGTTGGCACCCATGAT
>JBCDIP010000300.1:0-4888 GCA_038748855.1 Pseudomonadota bacterium | reverse complement strand
GCGGCAGTTTCTGCCGGTTTTTCAGCTGCAGCCTCAGCGCGCGGGGGACGGTCGTCCCGATCGCCGCGCGGAGGACGGTCATCGTCAAACTTACGCCGCGGGCGATCGTCGCGCTGCGAGCGCGAGCGCATCATCACAGACGGCTCCTCTTCATGTTCTTCCACCTTATGGTCATGAAGCGGATCACGTCCTCGCTGAGGCGCATTTGACGTTCCATTTCAGACACCGCTGCGCTGGGCGCATCGATGTTGAGAAGGGAATAGTGTGCCTTGCGGTTTTTCTTGATGCGGTAGGTGAGAGATTTGATCCCCCAATACTCCGCCTTGCCAACCGAGCCACCATTTTCGGTGAGAACGGTTTTGAATTGGTCCGTCAGCGCTTCGACCTGTGCGGACGAGGCATCCTGGCGCACCATAAAGATGTGCTCATAAAGGGCCATAAGGTTTGAGCCTTTTCCATTGCGTTTCTCATCACGTGACGTCCGGCGCAGAGCCCCTTAAGAGCCTGGCGAAACAGGCTCAAAAGCCGATGAACTCAAAAGGACGAAGACACGGGGAGCCGGGCTGTGTGGTTTCCCACCCCTACCGGCCGTTTAAGGCCAGCCTCCCGTTCAGCCTCCAACCGGAGCCTCACGAAGCGCGGGTTATAGCCGATTGGCAGAATGTTGCAAGTGCGAAATCCATCATCCGCGCTTGCCCTTTGCGCCGGATGCTAGAAGCGGTACCCGATGCCGCCACCAATAATCCAGGGATCCAGGTCGACGCTGGCGTTTGTGCCGGCTGCAGTGACCCGCGCATCCATGTTGAGGAACAGCTTCTTCACGTCCAAGTTGACGCTCCACTTATCGTCAAGGGCGTAATCGAAACCAGCCTGCAAGGCAACGCCGACGCCGTCGCTCCATCTGTCGATACCGCCGATGGCGGCTGTTGCGTCACTGTCCAGAACCACTGTGTAGTTGAAGCCTACACCAACATACGGCTTAAAAGCGCCAAACGCCTGGTGATACTGCAAGGTCAGCGTGGGCGGCAGCAACAACACATCGGTGATCTTGCCGGCCCCGGGCAGGCTCACATCGTGTGGCGAAACCGCCAGGATCAATTCAAGAGCGATGTTGTCGGTCAGAAAGAAGCTGATATCCAGCTCCGGCATCACCGCGTTATCGACACTGAACGCCGCCGGAGCGCCCCCTAAGCGGCCATCATTCTCGTCGGGGATCACGCCAATGACCCGGCCCCTGATCAACCATGACAGGTTTTGCCACGGGTTGTGTACGTCACCCGTCTCTGAGAAATCAGCTGCTTTTAATGGAGTGCCCGCGCCGGCCATCGCTGCAACAGCGCCAACAGCCAATGCATATCCAACCTTCTTCAACACGTTCATGTTTCCACCTCAGTTTTCCCTGTCTGGAAACAGACCCAACGCTGCCCCAGGATCATGGTCGCTTTCTGAGATAGCACCGCGGCAGGACCGCTACATTGACTGCAATCATGAAAAGTCCACGTGAGCCGCGATGTAACTATTTTGTCACATGGGGAGTTTGACCCAGATCAACACTCCGAACCTGGATGCGCGGCAAGTGTCAGAGAACGGCATTAATGAGGGCTGATCTCAGGAACAGGAAGATGGGGACAAACAAGGTCAACAGCATCATCAAAAGCTGCAAGGATTGTTTCATCGCTCAGCTCGTGAACAGCACGTGCAGCACCTTGACCGATGACGATCAACGCCTCCTGTGGGCCCACTCTGATCTGGTGCAGGTGAAGGCCGGAAAGAGCATCGATGGTCATATTGGCGGGGTGCCTGCCATCGTGTCCGTCTGCGCCGGCAGCGTAGGTGTGCGCTACGGTTTGAGTGACGGGCGGCAGGCGATCTCAACCCTTTACAGCCCCGGGGATATCATCGACCTGCGCGACCTCCCGGCAGACACGCACAGCAAGGTTATCGCTCTGACCGATGCGTTTTTGTGCCTGCATGACAGTGAAGCGTTTGAAACCTTGGTCCGGCGCAATCAGTCACTCTCAGCGATCCACTATCGCAACATCCGCAAGCAGCTTCGCCGGAGCGAGGCCCGATGCCTGGATCTTGCCCGCAAAACACCTGTGGAACGGGTGGCGACCTTCCTGATGGATCGATCCGGCCAGGAGACCCGGCCGCCGGACAGGCCGGTCACGTTACACACGTTCGAGAAGCGCGCTGATATTGCCGATTATCTCGGCCTGCAACCTGAAACGCTGAGCCGGGTTCTGGCTCGTCTGCAGTTTGAGGGATTTATCAAGTTGGTTGGACGGCAGATCATCGTTCTGCAAGATCCGGCCGGCCTGGCCAAGATCGCCCAGGGAGGCCGGCCGCGGCTTGGGCATGGACCCCGGCAGGATCGGGGCGCACTCGCCTAGTTTCAACCGGGTTCGCGAGTGGCTTGACACTCGCAGCACAGGACCACATGGTCCAGGCACCCAAGCAAGGCCGCCTGTGATTGGGGCTGCCCCGAAGAATGTTGAGCACACCTACACATGCACAATAAGACAGCTCGGCTGAAGGAGGGGCTCGGCAAGGCGGCACTGATTATCGGTTCCCTGCTTCTGACCTACAGCCTGGTTGGAGGCCTGTTTCTGGTCTACGGCCCGACCATAGCCTGGCGATCCATCAACATCTTCCCAACAGCTGCAACCCTGCCCTGGCAACCGTCCGGTCCCAAAGCTGCGAGCGAGCCCTATATCGCCATCATCGGCGACTCTCATGCTGTGGGCACCGGGGATTGGGATGCCAGCAGGCGGTCGCGCCATGAGCCGTTCTATTCCGGAGATGTGATTGCCGAACAGATCGGCACCCCTGTCTTGTCGTTCGGCAAAAATCGCGGAAGCAGCATTGGTGCGATGGTGGTCAATCCGGGCCGTATCATAACTGCAGGCAGCTGTTTCCTGCTGCAAAGCCCGCCGCCACCCAAATCAATCGTGGTTTATGTTTATGAAGGAAACGACTTCAACAACAACGTCCAGGATCTGCAGTCCGCGCGAAGATCGCAAGCGACGAAGCGCGATGTTCAAGAGCTCATCGCCGCCCGGAGCAGCGCGGCCAGTGATGTGCCGTGCTATGTCCAGATCAACGAGTTGGCCATCAACCTGGTCGGTGTCGTTGCCAAGTCTCTGTTGCGCCGTGAGGAGCCTCATCCGGGCACGTCGGGGCAACCGGTCAAACAGGGCCAAGCCACCACATATCTGCCCCACCGGCTCCAGGGTCCGGCGCTTGAGCTTGACGAGGCCGCATTGGAGCGGGCCTTCGAGGTGCTCAGCCAATCGCTCGCCCATCTCGTGGCGCGCTTTCCGGGTGTCCCCGTTCTAGTGGTGCATCTGCCGTCTGTTCTCACGCCCTACCAACTGCTGGGTGAGACCGTCAGCATCCAAACTTATCATGGCGGCGAAGAACTTCAGCCAACCCAATCTGTTCGCGAGAGGTCCAACTTGCTGTGCACACGGCTGCACAGCGTGGTGCTGGCAACAGGCGCACACTTCCTCGATGCACGGCCTGCCCTCAGCCGTGTGGCGGCTCAGCAAATGATACACGGGCCCCGCGACTGGAAACATCTCAACCGCGCCGGACAAACCGCCCTGGGAACCAGTGTTACGGAGGCTCTGAAGCAACCAACGGCTGAGCGTGAATGCGCAAACCCGCTGCCTTGACACCTGACTGACGGGGTCACATGGTTCGGCTGATCTTTGCTGGTTTTGGAGGAGAACGTGGCACGTATCGTATTGATCCGTCACTCAGACGAGCCTGAAGATGACCGGGTGGTCACCTTCTTCCGCCGGCAGGGCGCGACCATAGACACGATCAAGCCCTTCAAAGGCGAGGCGCTGGGCGAGGTGGACGGGAGCGTGGCGGCAAGCGTTGTCTATGGCGGGCCTTTCAACACCTATGAGGAAGATAAGCACCCGTTCCTTCGTGAGGAGAACCGGTGGATCGAGCAATGCCTGAAGCACAACGTGCCGATCCTTGGGATCTGCCAAGGCGCCCAGTCCATGGCGCGGGTGCTGGGCGCCTATACAGGCCCGAAGCGCGGAGCGCCGTGCGAGTTCGGCTACTACGAAATCTTTCCAACCGAGGCCGGCCGGGCCTACTTCCCGGAGCGGATGGTGGTGACCCAATCGCACTTTCACGAGTTTCATGTTCCGCAAGGCGCTGAGCATCTTGCTTCCAGCGAGACCTTTTCCTACCAGGCCTTCAAATATGGCGCGTGCGCCTATGCCTTCCAGTTCCATGCCGAGGTGACCCCGGCCGGCTTCCGACGCTGGCAGCAGTCGGACCGGGCCATTCAGGCCATGCCCGGGGCGCAGACGCATGCCCAGCAAGATGTCTTAATGAGCCAGCATGATGCTGCCCAAGGCGCCTGGTTCATGGAGTTCATGCAGAGCCACTTCCAAGCGGCTGCAGAAGCTGCGGCGCCTCAAGCCTCTGGAGCGTCGATCCAGCTGTAAAGCTGAAGCCCCCCGTCCACCACCATGGTGGTGCCGGTGACGTACTTGGAAAACCGGTCTGACAGGAGCGCGAGCGCAGGGCCTGCAACATCTTCCGGCGTGCCGAAGCGGCCAAGCGGGATCTTGCGCTTGGGCTGAAAGCTGTCCTCGCTGGTGGCAAACCCGCCGCCTGGAACGGCTCCAGGGGCAATGGCGTTCACGCGGATCCCAAAGGGCCCCAGTTGCACGGCCAGCTCCTTCATGATCATCGTCATGGCGGCCTTGGAGCCTGAGTAATGGGGCAGGTTGCGGGGCGTATGCGCATGGAGCGACGTCATGAAGAGGATACGGCCGGCCTTGCCCGCCTCTTTCATCTGGCTTGCCACGGCCCGGGCGAGCAGGAAGCCTGATCTGGCATTGGTGTTCACCATGGCATC
>JBCDIP010000299.1:0-4898 GCA_038748855.1 Pseudomonadota bacterium | reverse complement strand
GACGGCGGTTCGTTCCATGCGAACCTGCGCAACTCCGATGGCCTCAAGCCGCAAAAATGCAAATATATTGATATCACCCAAGCCCCTGACCGGGTAAAGGAGATACACGAGCGTATGCTCCCTCACTATGAACACCTGCACAGCCACCGGCTTCAGAACAAAGGACAACAAGCCGCATGACCAGTTCAACCGACACCGCAGCTTCCCCCATGCCCCAGCAATCCAGCAACGTGGAATGGCACGGGATGAAGATCGACAAAACGCTTCGCGCCACCTCCAACGGCCAGAAGCCGTGCGTCTTGTGGTTCACCGGCCTTTCGGGCGCAGGCAAATCCACTATTGCCGACAAGCTGGAACAGAAGCTCTATCAGGCAGGCAAGCGTACCTATCTCCTGGACGGCGATAACGTACGCCACGGCCTCAACCGGGATTTGGGCTTTTCCGATGAAGACCGGGTGGAGAACATCCGGCGCATCGCGGAAATGTCCAAATTGTTCGTGGATGCAGGGCTGATCGTCCTGGTCTCATTCATCTCCCCGTTCAAGGCCGAGCGCGAGATGGCGCGCGCCTTGATGGAAGATGGCGAGTTCATCGAGATCTTCGTCGACACCCCGCTCACCGTTTGTGAGGAGCGTGACCCCAAGGGGCTCTACAAAAAGGCACGGGCCGGCGAGATCAAGCAGTTCACCGGTATCGATTCAGCTTACGAGGCACCCCAGGCGCCTGAAATGGTGCTGAAAGCTGACCAAATTGGGCCGGATGAACTGGCAGATCAGATCATCGCGTTTCTGGAAGAGCGCAGCTACATGATGCAGTGGCGCTAGGCGGCATCAGTCTGCGGCCGGTGCCATCTCTTCCGGCGGTGCGACCACCACGCGGTTGCGCCCCGCTTCCTTGGCCTTGTAGAGCGCCTGATCAGCGCGGTTGAGCGCCTTTTCGTAGCGTTTGTCGCGTTCGTCAGTTTGCGTGACGCCAATGCTCACGGTCACATCGATGGTGGGGTTGCCTGAACAGAATTGGTGCCCCTCCACCGCTTCGCGGAGGCGTTCTGCGGTCGAGAAGGCACCGCCCATGCTGGTCTCCGGCAGAAACGCGGCAAACTCCTCGCCGCCATACCGGCATACAACGTCGGGCGTTCTGAGCACTTCTGAGAGGACCTCCGCCAGCTCCTTCAGTACCACATCTCCTGTGAGGTGCCCGAACGTGTCGTTGATGGTCTTAAAGTGATCCACATCGATCAGCAGCACGCCCATCAAACCTCCATAACGGCGCACGCGCTCATGTTCCTGAGCGATCCGGTCCATAAAGGCCCGGCGGTTTGAGAGCCCCGTTAAGGCATCGGTGGTGGAGAGTCGCTCCAGTTCGTGTTCCCGGCGCTTGACCTCTGTGATGTCCACACGGATGCCAACCGTGCCCCCATCTTTGGTCTTGCGTTCTTCAATACGCAGCCATCTGCCATCTTCCAGGCGCTGTTCAATCGGATCACCAGGGTTTTGGTGGGCCTCAAGGCGTTTCTCAACCCACGCCTCCTCCCGGTCAACGGCTTCTGGATACTGACCGCACGCCACCCCACCTCTGATGACTTCCTCAAATGTCACCCCAGGTGTCATCAGGTGCGCGCTCTTTGTATAGATTGAGCGGTATTGTTCATTGAAGACCCTCAGCCGATCGTCCTTGTCATAGTAAGCAAAACCATCGGGGATCGCGTTGATTGCATCATTGAGACGACCTTCGGATGCCTTGAGCTCTTCCTCGATGCGCCGCCGGCCGGTGACATCAATGACGAGCGCCACCAATCCATGCACATCGCCGTCATCGTCTATGTCCGGCACGTAGGAAATCTCGACATATCTGGTCACCCCATCCGGGTAGGTGACTTCCGCGTGTCTGCGGACCTTTTCTCCGCGCAGCGCTTGCGATATCCACGGCTCGATCTTGATCGCCGTCTCCAGTCCCAGCACTTCTTTGTAGCTCAGACCAATCAGCTCCTCGCGCGTGCTGTTGTACCACGCCTCTGCGGTGCGATTGACGAACTTCAACGTCCCATCCGCGCTCAGATAGTTGACCAGTTCCGGCAGCGAGTTTGCAATCAGGTGGAGCAAACTCTCGTTGGCGGCCACCTCCTTGTGGCTTTGCTCGCGCTGAGTCACATCGCGGATCGCGCCCAGATAACCCAGCAAATCGCCCCGGCTGTCCCTCAGGGGCGTGCCAATGGTTTCGCCCGTAAAAACCTCGCCGCTCTTGCGACGGTATTGTACCTGATAGGGGGCAAGCTGTTCCTTGGCGCTTAGATTGAACCGTTCCTTGCCCCGGGCCTCGAACTCCTCAAGGCTTTCGTACAGCATCGCGGTCTTCTGACCGACCAGCTCTTCGGTGCGATATCCAAACAAACTGGTAACGCCCGGATTGGAGATCCGGATCGCCCGTTCCTTGTCAGCGATCATCAGACCATCAGGCAGGCTGTTGAACACGCTCATAAAGAGCTCGTTGTTCCTGCGTTGGGCGGTAAGTTCTGTTTGGAGCCGCTCGTTCTCTTTCAGCAGCGACAGGACCAGAGCGGCTTGTTCGCTCTCCTCCTCTTCGCGCTCGGCATCTTCGACGAGCTTAAGCTTCATTCTGGACCTCCCAGCAACACACCGGATGCGGCGCTCATTGAACGCCTCATCGCAAACTCAAAATCGGTGGTGGGAAGACTTCATGCTCTCTAAGGCGCACATCATGTGCACCTGAGCCCGCCAGGGGTAGACGTTACCTTGGATCGGTAAACCAAACGTGTCCGAAATGGCGGTTTAACGGGTTGCGGAGACGCACAGCCGTAGGACTGAAATTGGCGTGACGGCGCCTCCGCAACCTTCATCATGGTCGCTTGTGTGGGGCAGAGCTGACCATGGTCCTGTCGTGCGATTAGCTGCCCGGCAGGATCACTTTGTCGATCACGTGGATCACACCGTTGTCCGCAGCAACATCAGCTTGCGTCACGTTGGCTTTGTTGATGGTCACGCCGGAGGTCGCATCGATCTTCACTTCGCTGCCCTCAACGGTCTTCACGGACATCATTTTGCCGGCGATGTCGCTGGACATCACTTTGCCCGGAATGACGTGATAGGTCAGCACTTGCACGAGCTTGTCTTTATTCTCGGGCTTCAAGAGATCTTCGACGGTGCCAGCGGGCAGTGCTTTGAAGGCTTCGTCGGTCGGAGCGAATACGGTGAACGGACCGTCGCCTTTCAGGGTGTCAACAAGGCCTGCAGCTTTCACAGCGGCGACAAGAGTTTGGAAGGAGCCTGCGCCCACTGCGGTATCAACAAGGTCCTTTGCCTGTACAGCGGCTGCGCTCAGCGACAGAGCGGCTGCAGTGGCTGTCGTCAATATCATTTTACGAAAGTTCATGTGCGTCGTTCCTTATGTGTGGTGGGGATAACGACCCGAAGAACGCACATTTGGTGGTTTTAGATCTGCACCTTACAGAAACGTGAACGGGTCTTTTTGCCCTCTTCAGAAAGCTCACAGATCCGTGAGCGCGCACTCAGCTTTCGGAGCGCCTCACGGCGATGCCGGGGCGCTGCCTGAGCCCCTCAGCCAGTTCCAAACCCAGCCCAGGGCGTCCGCTCACACCGATTTTGCCATGTTCCAGTGGCGCAGGCTCATCCACATACTCATGGTACCAGCCATAATAGAACGCCCGGGTAATCTCCTGCTCGGCAACATTCGGCGCGCTCAAAGCCAAATGGGTTGACGCGGCCAACGTGACCGGGCCTGAACAATCGTGAAACGCAATGGGCAGCCCATGGGCTTCGGCCAGACCGGCGGATTTGCGGGCGAAGGTGATGCCGCCGCCCCAGGTCACATCGATGATGGGCACAGAAACCCCGCCGCCGGCCACAAGTGAGCGGATCTGGCCCAATCCTCCAAGGGTCTCCCCTCCCGCAATCGGCGCGTCCGTGCATGCGGCCACCTCAGCCAGATCCTCAATGCGATCCATCCAGATCGGATCCTCAATCCAATCAGGTACAATCTCCTCTAAAGCGGCGACAATCTTCTTGGCCGCGGGCACACTCCACAAGCCATGCAGCTCCGCCTTGATCGCCATTTTGTCTCCGTGGGCTTTGCGGATCCGCTCAAACGGCTCCAGCGCAGTCTTGAGATCAGCCGTTGAGATGTCGGCACCATCCGCTGCCCCTTCGGCAAAATCGAACGGCCAGATCTTCATGGAGGTAATACCCATTTCGATCAACTCTGCGGCCACCTCTTCGGGCCGATTGAGAAATCCGTCCAGATCTTCAAAGCGCCGTCCCTTCAGCTCACCACCGCCGCCGAGCCCAAAATTACCGGGCCGCACATCGGACGTCTGGGAGACATAGTCCGGGCCCGCACACGTGTTGTAGACCTTGATGGAGGAGCGGAACGGTCCGCCCAGAAGCTCCGTGATCGCCAGCCCGGCCCGCTTACCTGCCAAATCCCAGAGCGCCACATCCACAGCCGATACCGCCCGCATCTCAGCACCTGTGCCAAAGAAGCCCGTGTAGGGCGTAATCGTGCGGGTCAACCGCTCAATCCCCGCGGCATCCTCGCCCATCAGCAAGGGCGCAATACGCTCATGCACGTCTGCTTCGATGGCCCCTGCCCCAAACCAGCTCTCCCCAAGCCCGCTCACCCCTTCATCTGTGTGCAGCACCACCCAGATCACATTCGGCCGCTCTGCGGGTCTGATGGTTTCCACTGCTGTGATTTTCATGGCGGTCCGTCTCCTCAGTTGGCGCGACAAGTGTGAGATCTGGAGCGCCGCTGTCAATCGCCTGGCGTAAGATTACCAACCGGTCGGCTTCTGCAGCGGCTCACCACTCTTGCCGCGTGCGGGATCAGGAAACTGGCATCGCGCCAGCATGGATGGAGTGATG
>JBCDIP010000298.1:0-4905 GCA_038748855.1 Pseudomonadota bacterium | reverse complement strand
CTGATTTTAGATGGGCGCCTATGTTCTGAGACGTTTGCTGTTGATGATCCCGACCTTGCTGGGGATCATGCTGGTCAGCTTCGTCATCATCCAATTTGCTCCCGGCGGGCCGGTGGAACGGGTGATTGCCCAGCTCACCGGAACCGATGTGGGCGCCACCGCCCGGGTGGGCGGTACAGCGGGAGGTGACTTAGGCGGCACCGGCCAGGCCCAGGGACAATCGGCCGGAGATCAGGGCGGATCCTCCAAATACCGCGGCGCGCAAGGGCTCGATCCGGAATTTATCGAGCGGCTTGAGAAACAGTTCGGTTTCGACAAACCGGCCCATGAGCGCTTCTTGTTGATGCTCAAGAACTATCTCACCTTCAATTTCGGGGAGAGCTATTTCCGCGACATATCGGTCATTGATCTCGTCATAGAGAAGATGCCGGTCTCCATATCCTTAGGGCTATGGATGACGCTTTTATCCTATGGGGTCTCCATTCCACTCGGCATCCGAAAAGCGGTGAAGGACGGCACCAGGTTCGATGTGTGGACCTCCGGGGTCATCGTCATCGGCTACGCCATTCCGGGCTTCCTGTTTGCGGTTCTGCTGATCGTGCTCTTCGCCGGCGGATCCTTCTGGGACATCTTCCCCCTTCGAGGGCTCACCTCCGATGGCTGGGAGCAAATGTCTTGGCCAGAGAGGATCGCCGACTATTTCTGGCACCTCGTCTTGCCCATTGTCTCCATGGCCATCGGTGCCTTTGCAACCTCAACACTGCTCACCAAAAACTCGTTTCTGGACGAGATCCGCAAGCAATACGTAGTGACCGCCCGCTCTAAAGGCCTGTCTGAGCGCCGGGTGCTCTACGGCCACGTGTTCCGCAACGCCATGCTGATCATCATCGCCGGCTTCCCAGGAGCCTTTATCGGCGCCTTTTTTGCCGGCTCGTTCCTGATCGAAACCATCTTCTCGCTGGACGGGCTGGGGCTGCTTGGCTTTGAATCCATCGTCAACCGGGACTATCCGGTGGTCTTCGCCACGCTTTACATCTTCTCGGTTATGGGACTGATCGTCGGCCTCATTTCCGATCTCACCTACACCTGGATCGATCCACGGATCGATTTCGAAACCCGGGAGGTGTAGGCCACAATGGACAAAAAGACCGACGAGACAATTGCTCCGACAGGCGGCCTCACCGCCGGCGCCGCTGCCCCGCTCCACGCTCAGCATGATGCAGGCGGCTGGCTTTCGCCGATCAACCAGCGCCGCTGGAACAATTTCAAAGCCAACAAGCGGGGCTATTGGTCCTTGTGGATCTTCATCGTCCTCTTCTTCGTTTCCCTCTTTGCTGAGTTCATCGCCAACGACAAGCCTCTCCTCATCAAATATGACGGCGGCTACTACATGCCGGTGTTCAACACCTATGCGGAGACCGTGTTCGGCGGAGAGTTTGAGACCGAGGCCGACTATCGCGACCCCTATGTGGGCGAGCTGATTGCCGAAAAAGACGGCTGGATCGTCTGGGCGCCCATCCGCTATTCCTACAACACGGTAAACCTAGACTTCCCCGGCTTCAAGATCGTCGATGGCGAGCGCAAAAAGGCCGGCTTCCCCGCACCGCCTACCTGGCAGATTTCTGGCGACATCTGCCCCGGCACGGACGAGCAAACCCAACGCTTCTGCCAGTTGAGCAATTGGAATTGGCTGGGAACCGATGACCAGGGCCGCGACGTGGTGGCCCGGCTCATCTATGGCTTCCGCATATCGGTGATGTTCGGCCTGATCCTAACCCTCATCTCCTCAGTGATTGGTGTCGCGGCCGGTGCCGTCCAGGGCTATTTCGGCGGCTGGACCGATCTGATCTTCCAACGGGTGATCGAGATCTGGACCTCCGTGCCCTCGCTCTACTTGCTGATCATTATCGCGGCGGTGATCGAACCTAATTTCTGGATCCTGCTCGGCATATTGCTGCTTTTCTCCTGGGTTGCTCTTGTGGGCGTGGTACGGGCGGAGTTCCTGCGCGGGCGCAACTTTGAATATGTGAACGCGGCTCGGGCCCTCGGCGTCTCCAACCGGGTTATTATGTTCAAACACTTGCTGCCCAACGCCATGGTGGCCACTCTCACTTTCATGCCGTTTATCCTGAATGGCTCCATCACCACGCTCACCTCGCTGGACTTCCTGGGCTTTGGCCTGCCACCGGGATCACCTTCGCTGGGCGAGCTCCTGTCCCAGGGCAAGAACAACCTCCAAGCCCCCTGGCTTGGCATCTCCGGCTTCATGGTCATTGCCACCATGCTCTCGCTGCTCATTTTCGTAGGCGAAGCGGTGCGCGATGCGCTGGATCCCAGAAAGACGTTCGTATGAGCGAGAGCCTTTTGACTGTCACCGACCTCTGCGTCGATTTCCGCCAAGGCGGACGCAGCACCACGGCGGTGGACCATGTGTCGTTCGACATTGAGCCGGGCGAAACCGTGGCCTTGGTGGGAGAATCCGGCTCTGGCAAATCGGTGAGCGCGTTGTCGGTCATGCAACTTCTGCCCTATCCGGCCGCGCACCACCCCAAGGGCTCTATCCTCTTCAAGCAAACCGAGCTGATGCATTTGCCCGAAGAAGAAATTCGCGCGATCCGAGGCGATGACATTGCGATGATCTTCCAGGAACCCATGTCTTCGCTCAATCCGCTTCATCAGGTGGAGCGTCAGATCGGTGAGATTCTCCAAACCCACCGGGGCATGAGCGAAACCGCCTCGCGCGAGCGGGTCTTGGAACTTTTGGATCTGGTGGGCATCCGCGACCCGGAAAAGCGCCTGTCGAGCTATCCGCACCAACTGTCCGGTGGCCAGCGGCAACGTGTCATGATCGCAATGGCGCTTGCCAATGAACCTGATCTGCTGATCGCCGATGAGCCGACCACGGCGCTGGACGTGACCATCCAGGCCCAGATCCTCATGCTGCTTAAAGACATCCAGGCCAAGCTCGGTATGGCCATGTTGCTGATCACCCATGATCTGTCCATCGTGCGCAAAATGGCCAACCGGGTGAACGTTATGAACGGCGGCAAGATCGTGGAACACGGTCCCACTGAGAAGATCTTCACCAAGGCCAAGCATCCTTACACCAAGCAGCTCTTAGCCGCAGAACCCAGCGGCGATCCGCCTGAGCCCAACGAAGATGCGCCGGTGGTGATGGAAGCTGATGAGCTGAAGGTCTGGTTCCCGGTGAAACGCGGCCTCATGCGCCGCACGGTGGACCACATCAAAGCGGTAGATGGTGTCACTCTGAAGGTGAGGGCCGGTCAGACCCTTGGCGTTGTGGGCGAATCCGGCTCGGGCAAGACCACGCTCGGCCTTGCCATGCTGCGCCTGATCTCATCTGAAGGTCGCATTGCCTATGTGGGCAACGCCATTGACGGCTATCAGTCCACCCAGATGCGACCCCTGCGCAGCGATCTGCAGATCGTCTTTCAGGATCCATTCGGCTCTCTCAGCCCGAGGCTCTCCATCCGCCAGATCGTGGAAGAAGGGCTCATCGTTCAGGGCCAGGACCTCACCTACGAGCAGCGCGCTGAGCGCGTGGCCAAAGCGCTCGGTGAAGTGGGCATCGATCCTTCTGCCATGGAACGCTACCCGCACGAATTCTCCGGCGGCCAGCGCCAGCGCATCGCCATTGCCAGGGCCATGGTGCTGGAGCCCAAATTCGTCATGCTCGATGAGCCCACCAGCGCGCTCGACATGTCAGTGCAGGCGCAGATCGTGGATCTCCTGCGCCAGCTTCAAGAAGACCATGGGCTGGCCTACCTCTTCATCAGCCACGATTTGAAGGTGGTGCGGGCTCTGGCCAACGAAGTGGTGGTGCTGCGCAACGGCAAGGTGGTGGAGCAAGGTGCGGCGGCCGAGATCTTCGACGCCCCGCAGACAGACTACACAAAGGCCCTCATGTCCGCGGCCTTCGACTTGGAAACGGCGCCAGAAGGCGTGGTGGCACAATAGGCTCCTCATATGGCCGTTCTCTTCGTTCTGAACCGATACAATGCTTCGGACTGGGCCGACATGATGCGCGAACGCGCTCCTGATCTGGACATTCGCTTGTGGCCGGACGATGTGGGCAATCCCGAAGACATCCGCTTCATCGTCGCCTGGAACCCTCCTGAAGGCGAGCTTGCCAAGTATCCCAATCTGGAGGTGATCTTCTCCATGGGCGCGGGCGTCGATCACCTGATGAAAGATCCTGATCTGCCAAAGGTACCCGTAGTGCGGGTTGTGGATGGCGATCTCACCAAGCGCATGACCGAATATGTGGTGATGAACGTGCTGCTCCATCACCGCCGCGTTGCCCTTTATGACCGCCAGCAGAAAGCGTGCGCGTGGACCGAGCACAGCCAGCCTGCCGCCAGCGAGGTCAGGGTCGGCATTATGGGCTTCGGCGTGTTGGGCCAAGACTGCGGCGTGCTCTTACGTGATCTTGGGTTCCAGGTTGCCGGCTGGAGCAATGGGCGCAAACACGTTGAAGGCATTGAGAGCTTCGCCGGCAGTGCGGAGCTGGATGCCTTTCTCGGCCGCACAGACATACTGGTCTCGCTGCTGCCCCACACGCCGGATACGGACCGCATGCTGAATACATCTCTCTTTGCCAAACTGCCCCAGGATGGCGCGCTGGAGGGTCCGTTCCTGATCAATGCCGGCCGGGGCAAAGTTCAAAGCGATGCAGACATCCTGGCCGCACTAAACGACGGCACGCTCAAGGGCGCCTCGCTGGATGTGTTTGAAGAAGAGCCCTTGCCCGCGGACAGCCCGCTGTGGGCTCACCCCCAACTGGTGCTCACGCCCCATGTGGCGGCAGAGTCCTCGCCCGTCGCCATTAACGACTACATCCTCGATCAACGTCGCGGCTATGAACTTGGCGAACCCTTGTCTAAT
>JBCDIP010000297.1:0-4906 GCA_038748855.1 Pseudomonadota bacterium | reverse complement strand
TTGCGCACCAGCCGGTCCACCACGTCGGGGATCTTGGCCACCGCGTCAGCGGGCACCATCACCGCCCCGTGGTGGTCTGCATGGACGATGTCATTGGGCGAAACGGTAAGCCCGTAGACGGTCACCTGGCAGGCCACATCCACCACATGCACATGGGCGTGGCTGGGGCCCACCTTGCCGCCCAGCAGGTTGAACCCCCGAGCGCTGTCTTTCAGATCGCGGAATGAGCCGTTTGTGACCGCGCCAAGAGAGCCGAGCCCTTTGTGGATATTGGTCTGTACTTCGCCCCAGAACGCGCCGATGCCGGGACGTGGATCGATGTCCTGGATCACCACGACGGTGGGTGCGGGGGCCTCGGCCACATGTTCGTAGTAGGCCGTGCGCTTGGCGGCTTGTTCCTCCGCACTCTCGTTAGGGGGCTCAGTGGCCCGAATGAGTGCCGTGCGCGCAAACCCGCATATGGGGGCAAGATCCGGGTCCAGAGGTACAAGAGGCTCGGTGGTGAAGCCATGGCCGCGCCGTTCCGGCACGATCTCTTCCAACGCGTTGCAGATGGTGGGCGTGTTCCATTGGGTGAGAATCTTGAGCTCTTCAGGAGTGGGAAGCGGCATGGCCTTGTCCTTTTTATCTATTTTCTGACGCCAGTTTAGCGCGTTACGCTCATCACTTCACAGTTTGAATCACTTAAACCAAATGGCCGTTTGAGGCAGAAAGCTGACCGTCATGAGCGTAACGAACATGGCCAAAATGTACCATTTGCAGTAGCCCATAATCTCTTCGATCTTAAGCCCGGTGGCCGAGCAAACCGTCAAAAGCACCGAGGCCACAGGCGGGGTCTGCTGGCCGATCCCCAGATTGAGGCAGACGATGACGCCGAAGTGCACCGGATCGATACCCATTTCGCGCGACAAAGGCAGCAACATGGGCACCACCACGATAATGGCGGCCGAAGCGTGCAGGAACATGCCGAGAAACAGCAGGAACAGGTTCATCAGCAGCATGCGCAGGATGAAGTCATCGGTTATCTCGCCAAGGCCTGAGGCAATGGCCTGAGGGATCTGCTCATTGGCAAGAAACTGGCCCAGCACGGCAGATCCGGCGATGATCATCATCACCACAGAGGTTTGCCGCACGGTGTTCACCGCAAGGGTGTAGACCTTGGACATGTTAAGGTCCCGCTGCAGCACCCAACCGAAAAAGAGCGCGGCCACGACACCCACCGCGGCTGCCTCAGTGGGGGTCACGAAGCCGCCGATGAGCCCGCCCACGACAATCACCGGGATCAACAGCGGCACCAGAGCTCTGATGAACTGCTGACCGAGGCGGCGCAGTTCAAACTGCTCATCGACGGGATGCTTCTCGATGCGCGCGAAGATGTAGCTGGTGATCATGAAAGCGCCGCCCAGCAGGATGCCGGGCACAATACCTGCAATGAACAGGTCTTTGATGGAAACATTGCTGGTGACGCCGAACAGCACCATGGGAATGGAGGGGGGAATGATGATCCCCAATGTGGCGCTGGTGGCGGTGACCGCACCGGCAAAGGACTTCGGATAGCCCTGCTTCTCCATGGACGGTACGAAGATCTTGCTCATCACCGCAGCATCGGCCACAGCAGAGCCTGACATCTCGGCCATGAACATGGAGGTCACCACATTCACGTGGGCAAGGCCGCCGCGGATCCAGCCCACCAAAGCGCGGGCGAGGCCGATGATCCGGTCAGAGATGGAGGTGGCCCCCATCAGCTCGCCCATGAAGATGAAAAGCGGGATCGCCAGGAGGATCACCCGGTTGACCCCGGAGAACATCTGGATCGGCGCCATCACAAGATCGATGCCGGAGACGTACATTGCGATGCCGGCCGAAATCATGAGCGCAAAGCCGATGGGCATGCCCATGGCGATCAGCACGAACAGCAAGATCACAACGCCCCAAGCCATCGTGTCAGTCGGCCTCGGGCTTGGTGAAGAACGTCTCCTGGATGCGCCGCGCCATGGCGCAGATGAGCAGGAGTGAGGCGATCGGCATGATCAGCATGAACCAGCCTTGGGCGATCTCGGCAGTTTCAATCTCCGTGCGCCCGGCCACGCGGATCATGCGAATTGAGTGGCCGAGAAGAACAGACAGAAAGAGGCCCAGAAGGGCCATGTTGATGGCGATGACCACCTTGCGGGCCCGGGTCGGCAGGGTGTCCAGCAGCAGATCGAAGCTGATATGTCCCTCACGGCGCAGCGCCAGATAGGCGCCCAGGAACGCCACCCAAACCAAGAGAAACCCCGGCACCTCATCGGCTGTCACAGAGATGGCGCCGAGCCATTCGCGGAAGAACAGATAAACCGGCGCGAAGCTTTCATAGGTACGCGACAGCTCACGCATCGCGCCCAACACCAGGTAGCGGTTGATGACGTTGATGCAAATAAAGATCGAGGACACTGCGAATGCGAAAACCGCAATGCCCTCGACTATCCGGTCTATGAGCCGGAACACCTAAACGCTACTTCTTTGCTTTGCGAACGAACTTCAAGAAGTCCTCGCCCTGGCTTGAGATGTAATCGTCATAGGACGGCGCAGTGGCCTTCTGGAACGCAGGCAGGTCCACCTCGTTGATGGAAAGCTTGCCCTTCATCTCTTCAAAGTACTTGGCTTCAAGCTCTGCCGATTTTGCGTAGGCCGCCTCAGTGATTTGGCGCCCCACCTCGGTGAACACTTTCTGCTGTTCCGGTGTCAGGCCATCGAAGAAGGTCTTGGAGGCCAACAGGAACGAGGGGGTGTAGACGTGGCTGGTGAGCGACAGATGCTTTGCCACCTCAAAGTGCTTCTGCTCGTAGAAGCCGTATGTGGCCGCTTCCGCGCCATCCACAACGCCGCTTTGCAGTGCGGTGAAGGTTTCGCCCCAGGACACTTTCTGAGGTGTTGCGCCCATGTTCTGGAACACACCCTGGCGGAACTTGCCGCCCGAAATGCGGATCTTCAAACCGTCCAGATCACCGGGCGAGCCTACCGCACGCTGGGAGTTGATCACGTGGCGGAAGCCGTTTTCGTAGACGCCAATTACCTTCACGCCGCCGACTTCTTCAAGGCGTGCGCGGATGGCATCTTCAAGACCGCCTTTCATGGCGCGCTTTACATGGTCACGGTCCGAAAACAGCCAGGGCAAATCGAAAACGCCCAGCTTCTTGTCGAGCTTCATGACGCCGGAGGCCACATTGATCATCTCAAGGGCACCGGCCTGCACATTGGCGATCAGGGCCTTCTCCTTGCCCAGCTGCCCGCCCGGAAAGAGCTTGAAGGTGAACTGGCCCGGCAGGCGCTTTTCAATCTCAGCGGCGAAGAGCTGAGATTGCGCGTGCAACGGTGAGAATTCTGAAACGTGGCTTGCAACGCGGACCTCCTTTGGGGCCGCGAAGGCCGAAGTTGCAGCGGCCAAAGTGGCGATCGCTGCGGTAAACAGTGCTTTGGTAAAGGTCATGTGTGCAGTCTCCCCTAATGGTTTGTCTTATCGTATTTCAATCTGATAGCGGAATTCGTCCGCCCGTCCGACGGACCGGCGCCACTCCAGCGGCGTTCCGTCAAAGCCTTTTGCAAGGCGTTCAATCACAACAACAGGTTCTCCAGGCGAGATACCCAGAATGTCAGCTGTCTGGGCATCGGCGGTATCCACAGACAACTCTTCTTCGGCATTGGCCACTGTGCGCGAGCATAGCTCGTCATAAATCGGGTAGAGGAGGGGGGCTAGCTGCTGATCTGTGATCTGCATGATTGGCGAGAAATCCTCGAAAGACAGCCAAATCTCCTCCAGCAAGACCGGTTGACCGGACAAGAGGCGCAAACGGCTTATGCAGATGGCCGAGGCGTCTTCGTCCATCTCCAAACGGGCCGCAACGGTTTGAGGGGCGGGTTCCACGGCACGCCGCAAAATCCGCCCCTCTGGTACCACCCGTTCGCCCGGACGACCTAAAAATCGGAAGAACCTGAACAACGACTGGTCAAAACTCGGCCGGCGCACAAAAGTGCCCTTGCCCTGAAACCGCTCCAAAACGCCTTCGCTGACCAGCTGCGTAACCGCTTGGCGGATTGTGCCAGGGGCCAGGGAATATTGATCGGCCAACACGTTCTCTGAGGGCATTCGGTCCCCTGGGCGGCGAAGGCCGTCCGCTATCTCCTGGCGCAGTTGGTCTGCGACCCGCTGATAGCGCGGTAATCTTTCATCACCCCGGAGCGTTGCCATTGACACAAGGTCTCATTGCTCATTACGTTAACCATAATAGTCTTATAGAGAAGTGGTAGTGTCAAGAGGCAGGTGTGCAGCTCAGCGGCGCGAACAAATTGATGGGCGGCATTGTGGGCGATTTTGATGGCCATGCCCACGTCTTCGACACGTCGCTGCAAATGGCGGAGGGGCGCCGCTATACGCCGTTAGCCGATGCGCCCTACCTGCTTTACCGGAACATTTTGCAGCAGATTGGCCTGGATGGAGGGCTGGTGGTTCAGCCGTCTTTCTATGGCACCAACAATATGTTCCTGCTCAATGTCCTGGACACGGCGCGCCGACAAGCGGACTTGATCATTCGCGGCGTGGTGGTGATTGACCCGGAAACGGACGCTGAGACCATTGCCAGCTTGAGCCGAAGAGGGGTGGTGGGCATGCGCCTGAACCTGGTTGGCTGGGCGTATGATGAGTTTGAGCTCAGCCGCTGGGTAAAGCTGTTTGATCTGGTCAATCAGGCCGGCTGGCATGTGGAGCTCCACCTTGAAGGGTGGCGTTTGGGGGAGTTCTTGCCCCAGTTGATGGCCCATTGCGACCAGGTCGTGGTTGACCATTTCGGTCTGCCAGATGCGGCAGACCCCGTTGGGTGTCCTGGCCAAGCGGCTATCTTAAAGGCTCCGCTGGGCCGCTTGATGGTCA
>JBCDIP010000296.1:0-4906 GCA_038748855.1 Pseudomonadota bacterium | reverse complement strand
CGAGGAACCGGTCTACCGAGTGAAGGTCGCCCTCGACAGACAGAGCGTCGATGCCTTTGGAGAGCCCGCCCCGCTGTGCGGAACACGCTGGCTGCGTAGACCAGCCCGGCTAGAACGATCAATAGAGGGATGGACGAGCCAAAGGCAGCGATAATGATGAGGCCGAGCATAATGTTTGGGAAGGCCAAAATGGCGTCCACCAAGCGGCTGAGCACCGCGTCAACCCACTTTCCAGCCACCGCAGCAGCGATCCCCAACGTAATGCCCACAAAGTACGCCATGAGGGTTGCGATAAACGAGATACCAATGGTGGTCCGGGCACCCCAGATGATCCGCGAGAACACATCGCGCCCAATATAGTCGGTGCCGAAATACACGTGCAGCCCCATGTCGGGAAGCATGAAGCTCGGGTCATCGATCGGATTGCCAAGCACGTCATCTTCGATGAAGTGACTTTCCCCGTAAGGCGCAACCCAAGGCCCGATAAGGGCCATCAGCACCCAAAAGACGACGATCGCAACAGAGACCTTACCAGTGGTCGACAACCGGAGCCGGGACTTAGGAGGTGCATCCGGCAACTCATCATAGGCATCAGGATTTGGGCCCTGATCGGCCGTGGCAGTTGTATCACTCATTTGGGGTGCCTCAGGCGCGGGTTAGACAGGATCGACGCAACATCGGCGATCAGAATGAGAATGACGTAGGTGCAGCAGAAGATCATGCCGCAAGCTTGAACCAGCGGAATGTCCCGGGTCTGCACACCGTCAACCATGAGCTTGGCCAAGCCCGGGTAGGCGAAGATGGTCTCAATCACCACCACGCCGCTCACCAGATAGGCTAGGTTCAGCGCAATCACGTTCACGATTGGGCCAATGGCGTTCAGCAGCGCGTGACGCAAGATGATGCGTTTGCGCGGCACACCTTTGAGGATAGCCATCTCGATATAGGGTGAGCCCATCACATTCAAAATGCCCGCACGAGTCATCCTGATCATCTGCGCAGAGACAACGACCACCAATGTGGCAATGGGCAAGGCAAGCACGTAGACCGACCTCCAGAACCCTTCAGTTCCGCTCAAATAGGACACCGCAGGCACCCAGCCGAGCGAGACGGCCAGCAGTAGGATGAGAAAAATCGCCACAAAAAAGTCCGGCACGGCAATCAGGCCCAGCGTTCCAGACGTGATGATCCGGTCCAGCAACTGACCCGGGAACATCGCGGCCAGCAGGCCAAGCATAACGGAAAGCGGAATGGAGATCAGCGCCACGATCGCGGTCATGAAAACCGTGTTCCCGATCCGGTTGCCAATCAAGCTTTCAATGGTCGCCCCGCCAGCAGCAGAGATACCCAGATTGCCGGTAAACAGATTGCCCATCCAAGCGAGGTATTGCATGTACCAAGGCTTATCGAGGCCGAGTTCTTTGCGCAGCGCCGCAAGTGTCTCAGGCGTTGCTTGCTGACCGAGCCGGATTTGCGCAGCATCGCCCGGCAGAACCTGGGTGAGTGCAAAAATCAGTACCGACACCACCCAGAGAAGGATGATCCCGATTCCGATTCGGCGAATTACCATTTGTGACATCATCGGCACAGTCCCTCCCAGCCAGATGCATCTTCCACTACCGCTCTAGTGTTGAGATCATTGGAACATGCCCACATCCATATCTCAACACAAAAACGGTAAGTTCGCCCGACAGCCTGCCTCGATGAGGCAGACTGAGGGACGAACTTGACCATTTTCAAGGACCTACGCGTCCAGCCAGATGAACTCCGGCCATTCCATGCCACCAAAGGCGGCAATCGGCACGCGGGGGAAGCCCTTCACTTTCGGCGACTTGGCGTCGATGTAAGCGCGGTGTGTAGAGATCAGGGAGCCTGATCCTTGTGCACACAGCTTCTGGGCTTCGCAGTTCATCTCGGCGCGCTTGCTGGCGTCGAGTTCGGCGCGGGCCATAGCCAGCAGCTTGTCGAACCGCTCGTTTTTCCATTGCGTTTCATTCCATGGTGCATCTGACTTGTAGGCCAGCGTCATCATGATGTTGGCGCTCGGGCGCATGTTCCAGGACGAAACATTCATAGGCTGCTTCATCCACACAGCACCCCAGTAACCGTCGTTCGGCACCTTCTTGATCTGCAGGTTGAAGCCCACCTTGGTGCACTCGCGTTGCAGCATCAGGCACATATCGGTCATGCCTGGGGACACCTCGGCCACATGCAGTTCGGCGCCGGTGATACCGGACTTTTTCAACAAGCTCTTGGCTTTGTCCGGATCATACGGGAAGGCCACCGGGTCGTTGGCCGCCTCGCACCAATCTGCGCCATAGGCCGGGCCCACGGGTTGGTCGTTGCCGATGGCACCGATGCCCTTCTGAATCACCTTCAGCACGCGGTCACGACGCTGCAGGTGCTTCAGGCCCATCACAAAGTCCGGATTGTTGCCGGGCTCTTTGTCGAGCATGCACGAGATCGTGGGATACGCGCCAGACGGAACGGCAAACACTTCTGCGTTCGGTGAGTCCTCGATCTGCTTCAGCGCTTTCGGGTCGAGCTGAGCCATCATCTGGATGTCACCGGACAGAAGCGCGTTCACACGGGCAACGTTGTCGGTAATACCGAACGCTTCGAACTGCTCCACATAGGGGCCTTCGTGATCGGAGTTCCAGTAGTTGTCGTTGCGGTCATGGACGGAACGCACGCCCGGCTTGAACTCTTTGGTGATGTAAGGACCGGTCCCCGTTGGAGCGGAGAAATCGGTCGTGCCGTTCTTCACAATCTTGAAGTGGAACGTGCCCAGAATAATCGGCAGCTCCGCATTCGGCTCTTCCATCACAGCTTTCACCGTGAAGTCGTCAACCTTCACCCAGTCTTTAACGGTGGCCACAAGCACCTTGGCTTTGGACAGCGATTCCTTACCCAGGTGACGTTTCATGGAATAGACCACGTCATCAGCGGTGAACTTGGAACCGTCGTGGAACTCAACGCCCTTGCGCAGCTTGAATGTCCACTCCGTCACGTCCGCATTGGCTTCCCATTCGGTTGCCAGCTCCGGACCAACAGTCAGGTCTTCGCGGAAGCGGGTCAGGTTGTTGTAGTTCAGCCGTCCGCGACCATAGTCGAGCGACGAGGTAAACAGGATCGGGTCAAGCGTGTCCGAGGGACCATGCAGGTCCCAGGCAAAACGGATTTGCCCGCCCTTCTTCGGGGTCATAGCCAGAGCATCTTGAGCTCCGGTCACAATGCTGCCGGCCGCCGCAATCGTGGCGCCGGAAGCCATTAGGTAACCCATGACTTCGCGGCGCGTTGCGCCTTGACGCAGAGCAGATTTGATCACTTCGCGATCCATCGCACTCAGGTCGTTGAAGCCCAGGTCTCCAGGTCTTTTGGATGTCATGTTTGTCTATCCCTCCCAGGATATCTTCCATTTGTGCGCCAAGTGCGCACCCTCACTAAATCGCCAGAACGGGCCTCCCAGCCCGAACTTCGCCTCAATCCTGCCACGCAGTCTGGACGCATTCAACCTTTTAAAGATTCACGTTGGTTAACCGGCTTCACTCAAGTGCCTCAAACATCAAATCTTTTGCTTGACGCATTTGCTCTGCCCGATAGGGATGGCGAAACGCTAAACCGCCGTGGAGCCGACAGTGATGAGCAAGAAGAATATCCCCCTTGATGGCGGGCCGCAGACAACCGCGGTTCACGCCGGAGAATTCCCCGATCCTGCCACCGGGGCATCAGCACCAAACCTGGTCATGTCATCAACCTACGTGACAGAAGAAGCCGCCGGATTTTCGGCCCATGATCTGGGCGAGGAGTCCGGATTTTTGTATTCCCGCTGGTCGAACCCTACGGTGAGCCAGCTTGAACATAAGATGTCCGCTCTGGAGGGTGCTGAGGCCACCTTGTGCTTTGCGTCTGGTATGGCAGCTGCTTCCGGTGTGCTGTTCTCTTTGCTCAGTGCCGGTGATCATTGCATCATGACCGACACCAACTATGCAGGCGTTGCGGAGATCGGTCGCGACACCTTGCCGAGGTACGGGGTTGATGTGTCCCTGGTCGATGCATCGGACCCTGAAAACGTTCAAGCGGCAATCAAACCGAACACCAAGCTTATCTGGCTGGAAACACCCGCAAACCCAATCATGCGTCTCACCGATCTGAAGGCTGTGGCCGATATCGCCAAGGCTCACGGCGGCATTAAGACGGCGGTGGATTCCACCTTTGCAACGCCCATCGCCACACGGCCTTTGGATCTGGGCATCGACTATGTGATGCACTCGCTCACCAAATATGTCGGCGGCCATGGCGATGCGGTTGGCGGCTCGGTAAGCGGCAGCAAGGAAGACATCGCCGCGCTGCGCCTCGAGGCCGGCATCCACCACGGCGGAGTGATGTCACCGTTCAACGCCTGGCTCATCATGCGCGGTGCGGCCACGCTGCCTTTACGTATGCGGGCCCATCAGGAAGGCGCCATGACCGTGGCCAAGTTCTTGGAGGCTCATCCCAAGGTGACGCGGGTTATGTATCCCGGCCTCACCTCCCATCCACAGCATGAGCTTGCAGGGCGCCAGATGGCCAACTTCTCCGGCATGCTCTCGTTCCAGGTGGAGGACGGCCCCTCCGTGGCTGACCGCATGGCCAAAGAGCTGCAGATTATCCACTATGCTGTATCGCTCGGCCATCACCGCAGCCTGATCTTTTGGATGGACACCGCCGGTCTCATGGAAACCTCGTTCCGTCTGGAGGGCGCGCAGCTTGACAGTTACCGGGCCTATGCCGGCGATGGCATTTTCAGAATGTCTGTTGGGTTGGAAGACGGCGAGGACCTATGTGCCGATCTGGACCGGGTGCTCGGCTGACCGGTCAGCCGGCCTTAGCAGCGTCTTCTGCCTCCTGGCGCTTATAGGAGCGG
>JBCDIP010000295.1:0-4909 GCA_038748855.1 Pseudomonadota bacterium | reverse complement strand
GGACGGATTCCAAAGCAGCTAGGGTGATGAGAAAGCCGATCGCCAACACCTTCCCTGGCACCGCGTAACCTATCGATGCCCCGACAGACCACGAGTTCAGGAGCGCTGAGCGTTCAAGCCGGCGGGCAAACACCATGATCAGACCGAGCCCCATGGCGAGACAGGCCGCCAAAAAAGACAGCACAAAACTGTTGGCGGCATTTTGCCAGGTCTTGGGGTCGGCGAATTCACTCAATTGGCCCGCTGCAGCATCGATCAGAAAGAATCCAGGCACGCCGAAGCCGAGGAGAACGGGGACCAAACAGGCAAGCGTGGCCGCAAAGGCCCGCCAGCCGGTGAGGCGGGTGCTCTCAATGCCCTGCTGCTTACCGCTCAGCTGATGAAACTGCTGTTGGCGCCGGCTGAAGCGCTCAAGCGCAAACAGTAAGATCACCGCCACAAGCATGGCACAGGCGATCTGCGCCGCGCCGCTGAGCGAGCCCCGTTCCAGCCATGTGTCGTACACCAGCACGGTAAGGGTGTTGACGCCGAAATGCTGTACCGCCCCGATATCGTTCAGGCACTCCATCATGGCGAGCGCGGCACCTGCCGCGATGGCCGGACGCGCCAGAGGCAGCCCGACCCGCCAGAAGGACCGCCAGGCGTTGCAGCCAAGGGTGCGGCTGGCTTCCAGGACGCTGGCGGATTGGGCAACGAAACTGGCGCGGGCGGTGAGGTAAACGTACGGGTAGAGCACAGCGCCCATGACGAAAATGGCACCGGTGAGGGTTCTGATGTCGGGGAACCAGTAATCCCGCGCATCGCGGAAGCCGAAAGACGCCCTTAACGCGCTTTGCACCCATCCGGAATAGTCCCAGATTTCCACATAACAGAACGCGGCCAGATAGGTGGGCATGGCGAGCGGCACCACAAGCAGCCATTTGAAGATGCCTTGGCCGGGAAAGCGGTAAAGGGTGACCAGCCATGCGGTGCCTGCGCCCACAATGATGGACACCACGCTCACCCCGAGCATGAGAAGCAAGGTGACCTGCAGCGCGCGGGGCAGAACCGTGTTGATCAAGTGTTGCCAGGTGTCCAGGCTTGAGGAAAACGCCGTGATCATGAGCCCGGCGATGGGCGAAAGCACCAGAAGGAAGATGGCGATCGAGGCGAGCGGCCAAGCCACAGAAGCGCCCCGCCGAAACGGCAGCGCAAGTGGATTGACCAATTCTGACGTCGACATCAACGCAAACTTCCTACCATCAAGACAGGGGGCGAGCGCACCGCCTCATTCTGTCTCCTACGGGCAGGGAAGTGGGAGTGTCAACATTAACTCAACCAGATTTCTCAAGTTTAGAATTGTTCAAATCTGCAATAGATTCAAATGTTTGGAAATCATCTAAACTGGCGGCTTGCGGGCCATGAGTGAGAAGGCAGCTGGCGGTGAATTCACGCCGTCCGGGAGATGGAACATGCCGTCTGGTCCGCTCTCCATTGAGGGGACAACCGGCCAGTGGAGTCTGTCGTGTTCGTTGAGATAATCAATGACGAGACCTGAGCCTATCAGGCTGTTGAGGATGTGGCTGAACGAATGGATCCATTCGAAGGTCTTGGTGTTTTGCAACGGCTTGCCATCGCCAGCGTAGGAGATCTCGTCGTGGAACTCCATAGCGCCGTCGGCCCCCTGGCCGCCCAGCGGATAGGTCACCACCAGCTTACCGTCTTCTTCCTCCATTTGGGCCATGGCGGGGTGAAGGTCGCACAGATAGAACTTTCCGCCCGGTTTCAGCAGCCCGGCCACCACTTTGGCCCACGGCTCAAGATCAGGCAGCCAACATATCGTGCCGCAGGTCACGAACACCATGTCGAACGCCTCGCCCGGCAGGTGCTCCAAAGCCTCGTAGACATCTGAGCAGACAAACTCAGCGTCCAGCCCGGTTGCAGCGGCGAGCTCCTTTGCCTTGGCGATGGCGGAGGGAGCATAGTCCAGCCCGCTCACCTTGGCGCCGCGACGGGCGAGGCTGAGCGTGTCCATGCCGAAATGGCACTGGAGGTGGGCAATCCTCAGGCCCGCCACGTCGCCGATCTCCGCAATATCAATAGGAGAGAGTGTGTCTTCGCCTTTCAGGAAGCTGGAGACATCGTAGAGACCTGATGTGTCGTCCACGTGATGTGACACGCGCTCATCCCAGCTTGCGCGTGTGGTCTCTATCATCTGGCTGAGTTTGTCGCTGGTTTGGGTCATGGGGTGGCCGGTTACATATCTGTTTGCTTTTAGCGCGCGCCTCGCCTATGCCCCGCTGCCATGGGTCATTTCAAGAAGAATCTCACGGCCACTGAGGCTCCATGCGTGATTTTGGTGGAGCCACAACTGGGCGCAAACATCGGCACGGCTGCCCGCGCGATGGCCAATTTCGGCCTCACGGAGCTGAGACTGGTGGCCCCCACCAATGGCTGGCCGAACGAACATGCCATCAAGGCGGCCTCCGGGGCAGATCTGGTGATTGAACAGGCCGCCGTGTTTGAGACGCTTGAGGAGGCCGTTGCCGATCTGAACTATGTTGTGGCCACCACGGCGCGTAAGCGCGATATGGTCAAGCCGGTACTGACACCAGAAACCGCCGCTGAAGCTATTCATGAACGCAGCGCTGACGGGCAGGGCGCCGGCATTCTGTTCGGGCGTGAGCGCTATGGACTGACCAATGATCACGTGGTCCTGGCGGATGCATTGGTGATCGCGCCGGTCAATCCGGACTTCGCCTCGCTGAACTTGGCTCAGGCCGTTCTGCTGATCGGCTATGAATGGTTCAAGCGCAAGAGCGACGGTGGCCTTGGCCGGGAGACCGAGGTGGAGAAGGCCGCGCGTGAGGGTCTGGCGGTGCGTGATAGCCGGCCGGCCACTCGTGAGGAACTGGTTGGCTTTTTCAACCGGCTAGATGCGGAGCTCGATAAAGGGGGGTTCTTGAGGCCACCGGAGAAGCGCCCGGCCATGCTGCGCAACATCCACAACATGTTCACCCGGGCAAACCTGACCGAACAGGAAGTTCGCACGCTCCATGGCATGGTGTCCTCGTTGATCCGCAAGCACGAGCAGAATTAGCGCGAAGAACCCAGGACGTTCGCGACCTGGTCGCGGAACCACATGTGTGCAGGATCATGCTGGCGCCGGGCATGCCACAGAAGATCGGCACGGAAGGTGGGCGTTTCAAACGGGGGGTCCACAAGGTCGACCATGTTGGCGTGAAGGGCCGCGAGGCGGCGTGGCAGCAGACATATGAAATCGGTTTGGGCGACTAGCGTGGGCGCCAACAAGAAGCTGGGCAGGGAGATAGCGACCTTTCGCCGATATCCGAGCTCGGCCAGCATTCTGTCTGCCATGCCGATGAAACCGCCGCCTTCCGGAGAGACCAATACATGCTCGGCCGCGCAAAATGCGTCCAGGGACATCGGGCCGATGCCAAGGGGATGGCCTTTACGCTGGATAATGCAAAAACTCTCCTCGATCCCGCTGCGCATTTTGGCTTCATCGAGTTGCATGCCGGTGACAAGCGCCAAATCCGCCTCATCTGAGACCAGGTCTTGCCACATGGTTTTGGGTGCGAAGGGAAGCGCGGCGAGCCGGCAATGCGACGCTCTGGTGGCCATATGCTCAGCCAGCGGGGCGGTGAGGATGGCGTGGGCATAGTCTGTGCCGATGATCCGGAAGGTCTTCCGGGCACTGGCCGGCTCAAATCCGCCATGGGTCCGCACAAGCGCGTCCAAGTCCTGAAGGTGGCGCCTTAGATCTTCTTTCAATGCCAGCGCTCGTGAGGTGGCCACTAAGCGTCGCCCTGATGGGGTCAAGAGCGGATCGTTGAATAGCTCGCGCAACCGTTTGAGCTGCGCCGACATGGCGGGCTGACTGACACCCAGACGGTCAGCTGCGGCCGAAACACTCTGCTTCTCCAAAAGCGCATCCAGGGCCAGAAGCAGGCCCATGTCTCTTTGTTTTATATCCATGTGAATTATACCAGATATCCAAAATCGAGATTTTTCTTATGAATAGGGCATTCCTATGTTTGCGCCAACAGAGCAAAGGAGATCACGATGAAGATCGGAATAGTTGGCGCCGGCGGCATGGCTCAAGCCCTCGCCGGGAAATGGCAGAGCAAGCATGAGGTCATGCTGTCTGGCCGCGACGTGGAGAAAACGAAAGCTGCCGCCAAGCGGGTTGGCGCTGCGCACGGCACGGCGGCCGACGCGGCGGCATTTGGCGAGGCGGTGGTGTTGGCCACGCGCTGGCAGGACGTGTTCAGCGGGATTGAAAGCGCGGGCGGTGCTGAGGCGTTCGCCGGGAAGATTGTCATCGACATTAACAACCCGGTGGATATTGAGAGCTTCGTGACGACCCGCACGGACGGGCGCTCACTCACGCAGGCCATTGCCGATGTGCTGCCTGGTGCACATGTGGGCAAGGCGTTCAACATGGCTCAGGTGGCGGTCTGGGAAGATGAGGATATGACCTATGACGGCCGTCAGATGGTTGTGCTGTTTACCGCCGATGATGAGGCCGCAAAGGTCATCACGGAATTGATCACGGACGTAGGGGCAGAGCCGCTGCTGGTCGGCGGTAATCAACATGCTTATCAGCTGGAGGCCGCCGCAGCGATCGTCATCAAGTTCCTGTTTGCCGGGCGCGATCCGAAGACGATCTTCAATTTCATTCAGCCGGACGTAAAGCAGGTCTCCTGAAGGCTAAGTTGGAAAGGTCTGAACATGATGGACAGTTTGAACGGAAAGACAGTGGTGGTGGTTGGTGGTGGCTCTGGGATCGGCAAGGCCGTTGCCAAGGCCGCATCGGATGAAGGGGCGAGCGTCGTGCTCTCCAGCAGGACACAGTCAAAGCTTGCGCAGGTGGCCGAAACGTTTGATGGAGCCTCTGTTGTGCCGG
>JBCDIP010000294.1:0-4912 GCA_038748855.1 Pseudomonadota bacterium | reverse complement strand
CGGAGGATCTTCTCTGCAAAGAAGAAGGCGCAGACCACGATAAAGGCGGGTTTGAGCAGCTCTGAGGGCTGAAGGGCGAAGCTCCCCAGGTTCAGCCAACGGGTTGCCCCCTTCACTTCAGCACCGATCTGGAGGGTCAATATCACCAGCCCCACACTCACGCACAAAGCCACCACGCAGACGCGCTTTGCAGCCCGAACGGAGAGGAAGGAGGTGGCCAGCAGAACCCCGATGGCCGGGATCAGAAAGATCAGCTGGCGTTTGACGAAGTGAAACGGCTGAAGATCTATGCGGGCCGCAACCGCGGGGCTGGAGGCCATGTTGATCAACAGACCAATCGCCATGAGCAGAAGAAAGACCGTGAGGAGCGCGTGGTCCACAGTGAAACACCAGTTCGCCAGAAGCCCTCGGTCGGTGCGCCGGATGAACATTATGCGGCCTCCTCAGATTTCAAAGAGACACCGTCAAGCGCAGCAACAGCTGAGCGGAAGGCCTCTCCCCTGATTTCAAAGTTGCGGTATTGATCAAAGGACGCACAGGCCGGCGAAAACAGCACCACGCCGGGGCCGCCAGCAGCAGAGGCGTCCTTGAACGCCTCCGTGACAGCAACGTCAAGCGTGCCGCATTGTTTCACAGCCGTATGCCCCTGAAGGGTTTTGGCGAAATCATCTGCAGCCTCGCCAATCAGATAGGCGCTGACGATGCGGGGAAAGAAGGGGGTGAGCTCTTCAATCCCGCCGCTTTTGGCCAAGCCCCCGGCAATCCAGTAGATGGTTTCAAAACTGTCGAGCGCCCGGGCGGCCGCATCTGCGTTGGTGGCTTTGGAATCGTTGATGAACAGAATGTCGCCAGACCGGGCCACCTGTTCCATGCGGTGGATGAGACCGGGAAAGCTTTTGAAGCCGGCCAGGATCTCATCTTCGCTGAGCCCGGCCCGCCTGCATGCGGCCCAAGCTGCCGCAGCGTTCTGCCAGTTATGGCGACCGCGCAGACCGTCTATGCCGAGCAGGGAGCAGCTTGCCACTTCGTGCCCTCCGCGCCGCTGGCTCAGCATGCCTTCTGCCACACAGAGGCCATCGCTCACCTCACCCATCACGGAGATAAGTTGGCGCTCCGGACCGTTGAGGTTCTCAGCGATCTCAGTGCAATAGGCATCGTCCACGCCGACCACGGCGAGGTCATCGGTATCCTGCAGCGCGAACATCTTGGCTTTTGCCGCTGCATATCCAGCCATATCGCCATGGCGGTCCAGATGGTCTGGAGTGAGGTTTAAAAGGATCCCTGTGTCCGGCTTAAGCGAGGGGGTGAGGTCGAGCTGATAAGAAGAGAATTCAACCACGTAGTGACGCCCGGGCGCCGGTTCTGACAAGTGCAGAACGGCCGTTCCAATGTTTCCGCCAACCTCGGTATCACGCCCGGCCGATTTGAGGACATGGCCGATGAGCGCCGTGGTGGTGGACTTGCCGTTGGTGCCGGTGATAGCGATCAGGTGGGCCTCGCCCTTTGCCGCTTTAAGGCTCTGCACGAAGAGTTCGGTGTCTCCGATCACAGGCACGTCTGCCGCCCCCGCCCGCTTCACGGTCCAGTGGGGCTCAGGGTGCGTGAGCGGGACCCCCGGTGCCAGAACCAGGGCGGTAAATTGAGACCAGTCTTCCTCTGCAAGGTTGCACAAGGGCACTCCCGCATCGGCTGCCTTGGCGCGTGTGGCCTCTGCGTCGTCCCAGGCCTTGACCACGGCCCCTCCGGCCAGCAGCGATGCTGAGGACGCAAGCCCTGATGCGCCCAGCCCGAAGACCGCGACCGTCTTGCCTGAATATCCAGTGGCCGGGATCAATGCTTGCGCCTACCTCAGCTTCAGGGTGGAAAGGCCGATCAAGGCCAGCACAACGGCAATGATCCAGAAGCGGATCACCACGGTGGGTTCAGCCCAGCCCTTCTGTTCAAAGTGGTGGTGCAGCGGCGCCATGGCGAAGACCCGTTTACCGGTGAGCTTAAACGAAGCCACCTGTACGATCACCGACACCGTCTCCAAGACGAACAAACCGCCGATCACCGCCAGCACCAGCTCATGCTTCACGGCAACGGCAATCGCGCCCAAGAGCCCGCCGAGAGAGAGTGATCCGGTATCGCCCATGAAGATCATGGCCGGCGGTGCGTTGAACCATAAGAAGCCCAGACCCGCCCCCAGCACCGCGCCAAGCAGAACGGCCAACTCGCCCACGCCCGGCACAAAGTGCAGCTGGAGATATTCAGCGAACACCGCATGGCCCACCAGATAGGCAATCAAGGCGAAGCTGGCAGCGGCAATCATCACCGGCACTATCGCAAGACCGTCCAAACCGTCGGTCAGGTTGACCGAGTTACCGCAGCCCACAATCACCAGAACGCCAAAGGGAATGAAGAGGATCCCAAGGTCAATTACAAGATTCTTTAAGAATGGAAATGTGAGTGAGGTGGACAGCGGTTCCTTGCCCACGCTCATGATTATATAGCAGGCAACGCTGGCTATGAGGCACTCCAACAGGAACTTGAACTTGCCCGAAAACCCACGCGATGTGGCCTTGGTCACCTTCAGATAATCGTCATAGAGCCCGATCATCCCGAAGCCGACCAACACAAACAGAACCGCCCACACATAGGGGTTGGTGAGGTTCCCCCAAAGCAACACGGCCACCAAGATACCGGCGAGGATCATCAACCCGCCCATGGTGGGTGTGCCCTGCTTTTCGATCAGGTGCCGGCTTGGGCCATCGTCGCGGATCGGCTGTCCCTTGCCTTGGCGCACGCGCAGGCCGGAAATGAGAGCTGGACCGAACAGGAACACGAAAAACAGCGCCGTCATCGTCGCCCCTCCGGTGCGGAAGGTGATGTAGCGGAAGACGTTCAGGGCTGAAATCTGATCAGCCAGATCGAGTGTCAAATAATGCAGCATAATGTTCTCAGTTCAGCCGGGCGGTTCAGGTTGCCTCACGTTCGGGAAAACGGTGTTTGAGTGCGTCCACAATGGGTATCATTTTGCTCCCCAGAGAGCCTTTGACCATGATGACATCTCCAGCACGCAGATCATGAAGAACGGCCTCGGTGAGCCCCTCTGACGTTTCTGCATACTCCCCCCGGCGCCGGGTCGGCAGCCCTTCCCATAAATGGGCCATCATGGGTCCACAGGCATATACGGTATCCACCTGCGCTTCGTCTATCGGTCCTAGCAACTCTGCGTGGAGAGACGGTGCGTTTTCCCCCAGTTCCAGCATATCTCCAAGCACGGCGATGCGCCGACCCCTGTCTGCCGGTCTGGCTTGCCCCAAAAGCGAAAGTGCCGCTCGCATGGACGCCGGGTTCGCATTGTAGGCCTCATCAATCAGGGTCGCTGTGTCGCCCGAGGGCAGATGCAACGTGCAGCGTGCCCCGCGCCCGACAGGCGCCTCAGTTTCGGCCAACGACAAGGCCGCTAAGGCGAGATCGGCACCCAGAAGTTTGACCACGGCGAGGACGGCCAGGGAATTGTCGACGAAGTGCCGGCCCGGGGCACCGAGCTTATAGGTCATCTCATCGCCCAGCACAGTGGCCTGCACGCACGAGCAGCTGCCATGAAGGACGGTTTTGATCAGCTTTGCATCCGCGTCTTCGTGCTCGCCAAAGGTAACGATGTGATCGATGCCCACCGCCTTGGCAGAGGCAAGCAGGCGCTTAAAGTGCGCATTGTCCCGGTTCAGCACCGCCGTACCTCCGGTTTCCACGCCAGTGAATATCTCTGCCTTGGCATCTGCAATCTCTTCAACCGATGAGAAGTGGCCGAGATGGACAGGAGCAACGGTGGTGATCACCGCCACGTGGGGACGGATCATGCCGACCAGGGGAGTGATCTCGCCAGGGTGGTTCATGCCCACTTCGAACACGCCGAACTGGGCGTCTTGCGGGAACCGCGCCAGGGTGAGCGGCACGCCCCAATGGTTGTTGAATGACTTGACGGAGGCATGCACAGAACCGCTCTTCGCCAACGCCTGGCGCAGCATCTCCTTGCTGCCGGTCTTGCCCACGCTACCTGTAATGGCCGCAATCTTGGCCGCAGAGCGGGCTCGCGCAGCGCGGCCCAGGCGCTCCATGGCGTCAAGCGGGTCATCCTCCACCACCAGCAGCGGGCCTTTGCCGCGCATGCTGTCGTCGGGCTTTGAGACAATGGCGAGACCGGCGCCGGCCTCCAGGGCAGCGCCGGCGAACTTGTGGCCATCATGCACATCGCCCTTAATCGCCACATAGATGTTCCCAGGCTCGATGGTTCGGCTGTCGATGGAAACGCCGGTCAGCGGACCGCCCGGCCCGCCTTCAAGCGTGCCGCCGATGGCTGCGACCACATCCTCCATTGTCCATAGGGGCTCAGCCATCAATCTCGCCTCCCAGCGCGGCGCGGATTTCTTCATGGTCGCTGAAGTGTAGCTTCTCAGTGCCGACTTCCTGATAATCCTCGTGTCCCTTGCCGGCGACGAGAACCACATCGCCTTCTTCCGCCTCGGCCAGGGCGCGCCGGATCGCTTGGCGCCTGTCGGCCACTTCCACGGCGCCGGGGCAGCCTTCGAGCACCATGGCGCGGATGGCTGCGGGATCTTCGGTGCGAGGATTGTCGTCGGTGACGTACACCTTGCCGGCGCCTTCTGCGGCTGCCTTACCCATTTGAATGCGCTTGCCAGGATCCCGGTCCCCGCCGGCGCCAAACACCACGCTCAGGGTATTGCTGGCATAGGGCTTGAGGGCGGCCAGCGCCGTTTCCAGCGCTTCGGGCGTGTGGGAGTAATCCACATAGACCGGCACGCCCTCAGGCGTTTGTGCCACCATGTCCAAGCGACCCACCGCACCGGTGAGGTTCTCAAGGGCCGGCAAAACGGAGGCCGCATCCCCATTGCTGACCGCCAGGATT
>JBCDIP010000293.1:0-4927 GCA_038748855.1 Pseudomonadota bacterium | reverse complement strand
GTCCGGGATCTCAAAGCCCCGGTAATGGGTCCACGCCGGAAGCCGCTCAAAGAACGGATACCAAGCCAGATCCACTAAAGACACATCGGCGCCAAGCCAATAGGGCCCGTCTCCGGAGAGCTCGCCGAAGCCCTCCCGCTCCGCCTTGCGCAGCCGCTCCGCCAGCTTCTCTTTCAGCTCGCTGTCCTTGCTGCGGTCTTTGTTTTGGATGACCGCATAGAAATCCCCAACGAAGTAGGCATCGCAATAATGGATCCAAATCCGCGCCTTTGCCCGCAGCACCGGGTCCGACGGCATCAGCGGGTTTTCCGGAATGGTCTCATCCAGATACTCATTGATGATCAGGCTCTCATAGAGCGTTTGGCCGTTATGGACCAAGGCCGGCACTTTGCCGTAGGGCGAAACCTCCAAGAACCGCGCGCTCTTGTTTTTCAGATCCTCTTCAATGTGCTCAAACGCAACGCCCTTCTCCAAAAGCGCCAGGCGGGTGCGGTGGGCGTAGGGGCAGACACGTGCTGTAAAAAGTTCCATGGGCTGGGGCCTCCTTTGCGAAGAGCATATCTGCGGGCGGGCAACGCAATCAAGTGCGTCCAGCCACCTCCCGGTAAGCGCGCGGTGCCAGGCCAACCGAGCGGCGGAACTGGCGGGTGAAGGCGGTTTGGTCGCCATATCCGCATTCTTGCGCAATCTGGCTGATGGCCGTGCCGGTCTCTTTGAGCAGATGGCAGGCGAGCTCAATGCGCGCCCGGGTGATGTATTGTCCCACCGAGAGCCCGTAGAGCGCACGCACGCGCTGATCGAGCTGATAGGCGGACAAACCGGCGAGCGCGGCCAGTTCCTCCAAGCGCATGGGGGTGGCTAGGTTGTGCGCGATATGGTCGAGCGCCGCTGAAACGGAGCTCAGCTCAGTTTGCTGCGAGACCGGGCTGTTCAAATCCCTCGAGATACCGGAGAGCCCCACAATCCGGCCCGCCTGATCCATAACCGCGCGCTTCCAGGTGAGGCACCAATCTTCCTGGCCACCGGGATAAAGATGCAGTTCCAACTGCGCCTGCAACGAGCGTTTGTCCCTCACCACGGCCCGATCCTGGGCGCTGATCCGCTCGCCCAGGGGTGCAGGAAACAGCGCCTCAGCCGTCCGGCCGATCAGCTCAGATTTCTCACGCTTGCCGCAGCGCTCCACCAGGGTCTGGTTGACGGCCACATAGCGCGCTTGAGCGTCTTTAAGGAAGTACACCGTGTCGCTCACCAGATCGAAGAGCTCTTCGCCGGTGAACGGCGCGCCGAGTGCCTCAAAGAAGCGGTCTTGATCGGGTGCCGTCATGTTTTGTGCCGATTGGCGATCCTGCGCTGGGGTTTCTGCCAAGACGTCAGTATGGCCCATCCCTCATGATCCCGCACCAAGTTCGTCACTCACCCACATAAGGATCCTTCAGATGACCGACAACGTCTTCCAAGGGCTCATCCCCGCCCTCATGACCCCGTGCAGCGAGGGCGGAGTTCCCGACTTTCCCGCTATGGTGCGCAAGGCTGAGGAGCTCATGGCACAAGGAATGTCTGCGGTTGTCTATTGCGGGTCCATGGGCGACTGGCCCCTGCTGACCGATGCGCAGCGCCGCGAGGGGGTTGAACATCTGGTGGAGGCGGGCCTGCCGGTCATCGTGGGCACAGGCGCTCAGAACACAGGCCTTGCCACCGAACACGCCGCCCATGCCAAAAAGGTGGGGGCTAAAGGTCTCATGGTGATCCCGCGCGTGCTGTCGCGCGGCACCTCCCCGTCTGCCCAGCGCGCTCACTTTGCCGCCATCTTGAGCGCAGCCCAGGATCTGCCGGCCATCATCTACAATAGCCCCTATTATGGCTTTGAAACCAAGGCGGATCTCTTCTTCGATCTGAGATGGGACCACCCCAACCTTGTAGGCTTCAAGGAGTTCGGCGGTGCCAAAGCGTTAAGCTACGCAGCAGAAGCCATCACCTCCGGCAATAAAGATCTCACACTGATGGTCGGCGTGGACACCCAAGTGGTGCACGGCTTCGTTAATTGCGGGGCCACCGGGGCCATCACCGGAGTGGGCAACGTGTTGCCGCGCGAGACCTTGCACCTGATCTCGTTGTGCAAGGAGGCGGCGGCGGGTAACGCCCAGGCGCGCCTTAGAGCTCAAGAGCTGGACGAGGCCCTCCGCGTCCTGTCCACCTTCGATGAGGGCCCCGACCTGGTGCTCTACTACAAACACCTTATGGTGCTGGAAGGCAGCCCGGAATATGCCCATCACTTCAACAGCGACGATGCCCTGTCAGACAGCCAGAAAGCCTTCGCCAGCCAACAGCTGGAGCTCTTCAAAGCCTGGTACGCAAGCTGGCCCGGCGCACAAAGCACGGACGATCATGCACATTATCGACTCGCACACGGGCGGTGAGCCCACCCGAGTGATCCTGGACGGCGGACCTGATCTTGGAGAGGGTTCGATCTCTCTTAAGCACCAGCGTTTGGCTGCAGAACACGACGATGTGCGCCTGGCCGCGGTGAGCGAACCGCGGGGCGGCGAGGCTTTGGTGGGGGCGTTGCTGTGCGCGTCTAAGGACCGAACCTGCACCGCCGGCGTCATCTTCTTCAACGAGGCGGGCTATCTGGGCATGTGCGGTCACGCCACCATGGGACTGGTGGTGAGCCTTAATCACCTGGGACGCATCGGTCTTGGCCGCCATCGGTTCGAGACGCCAGTGGGCGTGGTGACCGCGGATCTGAGATCACCGCATGAAGTGTCGGTGGAGAATGTGGAGAGCTACAGGTTCCGTTCCCAGGTTGAGGTGGAGACTGCCGGGTTCGGCACTCTCACCGGCGACATTGCCTGGGGTGGCAACTGGTTCTTTTTGGCGAGCAAGGCGCCAGCGGCTCTGGTGCCCCAAAACATCCCCACACTCCTGGACGCGGGGCGCGATGTGCGGCGCAGCCTTGCCCGCGCCGGGATCAAAGGGGCTGAGGGTGCTGAGATCGATCACGTGGAATTCTTCGGCCCCGGCCAGAGCCCCGGTGCGAACGCGCGCAACTTCGTGCTGTGCCCGGACGGCGCCTATGACCGCTCCCCATGCGGCACCGGCACCAGCGCCAAACTGGCCTGTCTTGCCGCCGATGGTGCACTGGGCGCGGGCAAGACATGGGTGCAGGAGAGCATTCTGGGTAGCCGCTTTGAGGCGCGCTATAGACCGGGAAGACGCGGTGGCATCCTCCCCACCATCACAGGCCACGCCTATGTGACAGCGGAAGGCAGGCTCCTGCGCACACCTGAAGACCCTTTCGCCAACGGCATCAGGACGGCTTCATATAGTCTTCCGGCAGCAGCACATTGAACCGCTCGCGAATGGCCTTGTCCACGTCCGGGGGGATGTGGCTGGGGAAGTATGTGGAGAGGATCTCCTTCTTCCGGGCCGTGGCCTTTTCCACGATGTCGGGCTTGCCCGCTTCGTTCCACTCTTTCGGGCTCATGCGCGTGGCGATCGCCGGGTAGACATACTCCGTCTGCATCAAAGACAGCGTTTGCTCTGAGCCCAAGAAGTGACCGGGCCCTTCCAGGCAGACCTCCCGGATGGTGTCCACCGAGAGGGTTTCGTCGGTCACCTCAATGCCGCGTACATTGCGGTTGATGGCGCCGATCATGTCATTGTCGATCAGCAGGCTTTCCAGGCAGAAGCCCAGCAGGCTGGCGTGCATGCCCACCGATTCATAAACCATGTTGAGCCCGGAGGCGCCCACCAGGGATGCGGTGAGACCTTTCTCGTAACCGGCCTGGATGTCGGGCATCTCCGCATCACACATGCCGGCTGCAGAGCCTGTGGGCAGGCCGTAGAACTGGCCCATCTGTGCGCAAGCCGCAGTGAGCAGTGCCTGCTCACCGGAACCGCCCGACATGGCACCGGTGCGCAGGTCCGACACAAATGGCCAGGGCCCGAAGATGGCCGGTGCTCCTGGAACAATAGCGTTCACATAGGTCAGGCCGGCAAGGCACTCTGCCACCTGCAGCACCACCGCACCCGCCAGCGCCGCCGGACTTGTGGCCCCGGCCTGACCGGCTGAGAGCAACAGAACAGGCATACCGCCAAGCACAGCATTTTCCAGACAGGCGCACGCATCCTCAGCCCACTTTAGGGGCGGCACCACAAAGCAGCACGACATGGACATGAAGGGCCGGGCCCGCCAGGCTTCTTCGCTGCCGGCAATCATGTGGGCCATCTCCAACACATCATCCACGTGCTCGGGCATCACCATGCTGGTGCCCAGATGCTTGGAGGTCCCCGCTAGAGACGCATAGGCCGTATTGAAATCCATATCCCGGGGCTCTTCCACGTCGCGCGCAACCACAGGGCGCTGGAAGAAATGGATGTGCTCGCAATTGTCGACGATGCGCGCGGCATCATAGAGATCGGCGAGCACGCTCTCCCGGTAAGTGTTGGTCTCCGGCTCAGCAATGTGCACCGCCGCACCGGCCGTGCCAAAATGCACCTTCTTGCCATGGGGCTCGATATCGTGCTCCCGGTCGCGGCCATAGAGCGTGAACTTGTAGTTGGCCTTCTCCAGGGTCTCAGCAATCACTTTCCGTGGAAAGTACATCCGCCCGTTCTCATAACGGCAGCCCACCTTGGTGAGATATTCTACACCGCTCGGAATGGTGTCGCTTAGGCCGACCGTTTCCAGCACCTCCAGAGCCGACTCGTGGATCTTCTCCTGCTCAGCGCGGGTGAGCGGCTGGTACTTGCCGCCGATCATGCCCGGCTTTACGGCCGCCTCCGCCCGGGGGATGGGAGCTGCGCGCAGCTCTTGTCTGGCTCTGCGACCACCGCGGCGGCGGCCTGTTTCTTGGGTATCGTCTGCGAGGCTCATTTCCGTGATCCTAATCGTGGCGCGCGTCAGTGTTGCGCCAATTGCAAAGTT
>JBCDIP010000292.1:0-4927 GCA_038748855.1 Pseudomonadota bacterium | reverse complement strand
GGCCCCGGCCAGGATCGCCGGTTGAAACATGATGTTTAGCGCCGCCACATGGAAGAGAGGAGTGACAATGGCCACCCGGTCGCGCTCATCCAGCGCTTCTTCCACCATCACCGTATGGGCGGTAACCGCCCGGGCCCGGTGGTTGCACAGCACACCTTTGGGGCGCCCGGTGGTGCCGCCGGTGTAGGTCATGCAGAAGGCGTCTTGCTCGTGTAGCTCGACCGCCGGCGGGCTGTCAGGCGCTGAGGCGATCACCTCGTCAAGGCGGCGCGTTCCGGCAGGCATCTCCCCGTCACCGAAGCCGATGAGATGCTGCAGCTTGGGCAACTTGTCTTGAACGCCAGCTACCTTGTCGGCAAAAGCGCTGTCGAAAATCAGCACCTCCACATCGGCCTTGTTCAGCACAAAGACCAACTCATCGGGCGCATAGAGCACCGAGACATTGGTGAGCACATAGCCGGTGCGGGCCACGCCAAAGAAGACGATGCCATATTCGGTGAGGTTGCGGCTGAGCATGGCGACCTTGGCGCCTTTGTCTAAGCCGAGGTCTAAAAGGGCATTGGCCAGCTGATTGGCCTTGTGGTCCAGGGCGCGGTAGCTGAGTTCGCTATCACCGCAGATGATGGCCGGCTTGTCGGGGAACCTCTTGGCAGAGCGTTCCAGCATTTGCCCTGTCAGCACAGCACACCTCGACGCTTGATGAGCCTACACATTAAGCAGCAGGTATTCCCGCTCCCAGGAGCTGATCACCCGGCGATACTGCTGCATCTCATAATCCTTCACCTCTTGGTAGACTTCAATGAAGCGTTCGCCGAAGACCTGCTTTAGGGGCTTGGTGTAGTTCAGCTTGCTCATGGCCTCTTCCAGGTTGAGCAGGAGCGTGTGCGCATAGCGGTAGGCGGAGCCTTCCACGGGGGAGGTGGGTTTCAGCTTTTCCGTCATGCCCAGATAGCCGCAGGCCAAGGTTGCCGCCAGGGCGAGATAGGGGTTGGAATCTGCCCCCGGCACCCGGTTCTCCACCCGCATGGCCGCGGGGTCGGACGCAGGGACGCGCAGAGAGACCGTCCGGTTGTCGATGCCCCAATGTGAGTTGGTGGGCGCATCCGCGTAAGGAACCAGGCGCCGATAGGAGTTCACGCTGGGCGCAAAGAACGGCATGCAGCCAGACAGGTAGCGTTGCAGGCCTGCGATGTGGGAGAGCAGGAGGCGCGATTGTTTTCCTGCTTTGGTCGCGAACAGGTTCTTGCCGGTCTTCACATCCACAAGTGACTGGTGAATGTGCATAGACGAACCCGGCTCGTTTTCATGGGGCTTTGCCATGAAGGTGGCGTAGACATCGTGCTTGATGGCGGCTTGGCGCACGGCACGTTTAAACAGAAACACCTGGTCGGCCAGGTCCATGGGATCGCCATGGTCGAAATTGATTTCAAGTTGGGCCGGGCCGCTCTCGTGGCTCAAGGTGCCGATATTGATGCCGTGGGGTTCGCAATAGTCATAGATGTCTTCAACGATGGGATCGAACTCGTTGGCGCTGTCGATGCCGTAGGCCTGTCCGCCGGCCTCCTTGCGGCCCGAGCGCCCGATGGGCGGTTCAAGGGGATAGTCCGGATCGGTGTTCTTCTCCACCAGGTAGAATTCCAGCTCCGGCGCCACGACCGGCTTCCAGCCTTTCTCTTCATAGAGCTCCAGGATCTTCTTCAAGACAAAACGCGGCGAGATATCTACCGGCTCGTCGTTCAGATAGTAACAATCGCAGATCACCTGCGCGGTGGGTTCTGAGTACCAGGGCACCATGCGGATCGAATCCATATCCGGCTTGAGGTAGATATCGGATGCAGCTTGGCTTGTGACGTTCGCCTCCTGCACATAGCGCCCGGTCACGGTGAGGATGAAGATCTCCTCGGGCATCCTGAGGCCTTGTGTGCCGATGGCGGAGAGGAACTTCTTGGCGGGAATGATCTTGCCGCGGGCAACGCCTCCCATGTCGGGCACGAGGCATTCTACCTCTTCAATGCCGCGTTCTGTAATCCATTCTTGGAGTTTGTTTTTGGACATGGTGGGTCTGCTTGGAAAGTCTCAGTCGTCTCGTGATTTCTCTCTACCACAACCGGGCCAATTAGGGGTAGAACTCTGCGGTCGACCTTAATGGCATGATTTTGAGGACGCCTATGACGCGGCCATCTGACGGTCTGTCCTATTACCGGGCAACAGCAAACCCCTCCTATGAGCACCCTAAGCTGCAAGGCGATCACACCTGCGATGTGTGCGTGATCGGGGCCGGATATACCGGGCTCTCCGCCGCGCTGGAGCTGGCAGAGCGGGGCTATGATGTGATCGTGCTGGAGAAAGATGTGGTGGGCTGGGGCGCCTCGGGGCGCAATGGCGGGCAGATCTGCACCGGCGTGTCCTGCGGCATGGAGAAGATCGAGAAGGTGGCGGGCCGCGAGGCGGCGCAAAAGGTCTTCGACATCTCCGAGGAGGCCAAGAGCCTTATTCACTCGCGCGTGGAAACCCATGAGATCGAGTGCGATCTGAAGTGGGGCTATCTGCATGCCACGGAGAATGAGGGCGAAGTGGACGAACTGCGCCACGAGATCGAGTATCTTGAAGGCTTTGGGGCTAAGGGAGCGACCTTCCTTGACAAGCAAGCCTTGGGGGAGCGTCTGGGCTCCACCCGCTACCACGGTGGCATCCGCGAGGAGAGTGCGGGCCATCTCCATCCCCTCAACTATTGCCTGGGTCTGGCTGACGCGGCCACCAAGGCGGGGGCCAAAATCTTTGAGCATTCCCCAGCCTTGGAACTGGACACCGGCGCCAATCCGTCTGCCAAGACGGAATTGGGCACGGTCAAAGCCAGGTTCATGGTGGTGGGGGGCAATGCGTATCTGGGCAAGCTGGTGAAGCCGCTCTATCAGCGCCTGATGCCGTGCGGGTCGTTCATTCTGGCCACCGAGCCCTTGGGCGAGAACCGGGCGCGTGCGCTGATTGCGGGAGATGAGGCCGTCTCAAACACCAACTTCATCGTGGACTATTATCGCCTGTCGGCGGATCACCGCATGCTGTTCGGCGGGCGCTGCAGCTATTCCACCCTGGAGCCAAAAGATCTGGGCGCGTTCATGCGCCCGCGCATGACCAATGTGTTCCCGGAGCTGGCCGACGTGAAGATCGATTATGCCTGGGGTGGGTATATCGGCATCACCATGAACCGCATCCCGCATGTGGGCCGGATTGGCGAGAA
Organism: Pseudomonadota bacterium; assembly: GCA_038748855.1. GTDB lineage: Bacteria > Pseudomonadota > Alphaproteobacteria > Rhizobiales > CAJQND01 > JAAEUE01. The sequence continues at coordinate 1,689 of JBCDIP010000292.1, read as the reverse complement.
GGTCTATTTCGCTCAAGGCTATTCCGGCCAAGGGGTGGCGCTTTCAGGCATGTGCGGCAAGCTGATGGCCGAGGCCATTGCCGGTCAGGCAGAGCGTTTTGATGTGATGGCGCAGTTCAAGCACCAGCCGTTTCCCGGCGGACCTTTGCGCACCCCGGCACTGGTTTTGGGCATGCTGTATTACCGTCTCCGCGACGCTCTCGGTTAAAGAAGGATCTCAGTACATGCTCCCCCGCAAGCGCTTCCATCCCAAAGATCATTTGTCGATTGGTATTGATCTCAACCACTCCCATGGGCTGAAGGTCGGGCAGATGATCTTCATCGGCGGCCAGGCTGACATAAATGCCGAAGCCAGGGTGACCCGGCCCGGAGAGGTGGCGGTGCAGACCCGCATGGCCATGGACGGGATTAAGACCGTGCTCGCCGGTATGGAGGCTGACCCAAGTGACCTTGTGAAGATCACCGCGTTCTACATATTGGGCGATGACCCGGACGAGCAACTGATCTTGGAGACCATGGCAGAGAGCCTGGGCCCTCTCGCCGGTCCCGGTCCGGCAGTGACACTCGTGCCCATTGAAACCAACTGCTTTGATGGGCTGACCATTGAGATCGAGGCGATCGCCATGCGCGGACACAATGGGGAGCGACTTGCGCGCGCCGCTGCGTGGATCCCGGATGGGCCGGACCTGCCGTCCGCCTTCAGCCATGCAGTGCGGTGCGGGGAGATGATCTTCACCAGCGGGCAAACGGCAGAAGATGAAGCGGGCGCCATGCAGAACCCTGGCAGTCTTGCCGCTCAAAGCCATGTGGTGCTGGACAAGCTGCAGCGCCTTTTGGCCGGTCTTGGCGCAGACCTGCATGACGCGGTGAAAGCCAACGTCTTCAACGTGGAGCCGGGTGATCAGGAAGAGTGGAAAGAGGCTGCGCTGATCCGGGCCAGCTACTACAAGGAACCGGGCCCGGCCGCCACGGGCCTCTCTCTCACTCGTTTGCCGAAAGCTGATGCCATGGTGCGCTACGACGTGATTGCTATGCGCGGCACGGATGGGGCCCGTTTGCCGCGCGAGGGTGTGTGGCCCACCGGCCATTGGGACTGGCCTGTGCATCTGCCCTACCGTCACGGGCTGAAAGTGGGCGATCTCGTTTTCTTGGGCGGCCAGGTGTCACTCACCCCGGAAGGCGCAGTGATCGATCCGGGCGATGTCCCGGCGCAAACCCACACCTCCATGCAGAATATTCAAAAGGTGTTGCAGGAGTTCAGTCTGGATTTTGAGCACTTGGTGAAGGTCAACACCTTCTATGCGGGCGAGAAGGGGCAGGAAGATCTCCTGAAGAACGTGAGCGTGCGCGCCGGCTACTACCGGGACCCCGGTCCGGTCTCAACGGGCATCCCGTTTGAGTATCTCGCCTATAAGGACATGCTGGTCGAAATCGATTGCATAGCCATGGTTTAACCAAGCTCACGCAAGGGCCTTAGCGCACCTTGACAAATCGGCTTTGATTTCTCATATTTCTGTTAAGACAGAAACTAGAGAAATTTGGAGACCGATATGAACCTCACACCTGCCATGGAACGCTACATCCTGCACTGGGGCGAAATGGGCTCCAGGTGGGGGGTGAACCGGTCCGTTGCCCAGGTTCATGCGCTGCTCTATCTGGCTGACCGGCCGCTGAGCGCCGATGAGATCG
>JBCDIP010000291.1:0-4931 GCA_038748855.1 Pseudomonadota bacterium | reverse complement strand
TGCCAACCATGGTGGCGCGGCCTTGGATTTGGGTGGAGCCGATCAGCTCGGTGCCTTCCACAACACCCGGCCAGGCCGCCTTCACGCCGTCATGCTCGCCAAGAGCAATCCCTGGCACAGCGGCACCGATGCGGAACCCGCCCTCTTCCTCGGTGATCTCGTGCATCGCATCGATGCGCTTGATGTCCACGACCAGATCTGGTTCGGCCATGCCCGATTTCATTTGCACCAAAAGGTCGGTGCCGCCGGCAAGCACCCGGGCCATCCCGGATTCTGCGGCCAGCAACGAGACCGCAGCCTCTACAGTGGTCGGCGCTTCAAATCTCATTTAGATCTTCCCATGTTTGCGGGTTTGATTTCCCTATGCATTAAGTTTAATCAGTGGATGACTGTGTTGGAAAGAGGGAATTAGCCGCCAATGAGCCTGGAGTACCTTGTCACCGCCCTAGTCGTCGTTCTTTTGCCGGGCACAGGCGTGCTCTACACCTTGGCCATCGGATTAGGCTTGGGTTTCAGATCATCAATCGCAGCTGCATTCGGGTGCACACTCGGCATCTTGCCTGCGGCCGTGGCCAGAATCGTAGGCCTTGCTGCAATCTTGCACACAAGCGCGCTGGCCTTTCAGATCATCAAATACCTGGGCGTTGCCTATCTCTTCTATATGGCGTGGAACATTCTGCGCGAAGGTGGAGCACTCTCAGTATCCGAAGACACCAAGCCGGCAGCTGCTTGGCAGCTTGCCTTGTCCGGCTTCCTGTTGAACGTCCTCAATCCGAAGCTCTCGTTGTTCTTCCTCGCCTTCCTGCCGCAATTCGTAACGGCGGGCGCTCCAAACCCCACGCCCCAGCTCATCTCTCTGGCCGCCATCTTCATGGCGCTCACGTTTGTGGTGTTCATCGGCTATGGCGCTTGTGCCGCCCTGGCGCGGGACTATGTGATCTCGCGCCCTAAAGTGATGGCCTGGCTGCGCGGATCGTTTGCAGCAACGTTTGGATTTTTGGGCCTGCGGCTGGCGCTGTCTGAGCGCTAAAGGTTGTCCACCAAGGTCCGGGTGAAGGCCACCAGGCCTTTGCGCCGGCTGCGCTTCAACCGCTCTGCAGCAAGGATTGCAGCCAATGAGGCTTTGGCTTCTTGCAGATCATCGTTGATGATCACATAGTCATATTCCGGCCAGTGGCTTATTTCGTTGGCAGCTTCAGCCATGCGCTTGGCCACCACAGCGGCGCTATCCTGGGCACGGTTGATCAATCGCTCGCTCAGGGCCGCAGCAGAAGGCGGCAGAATGAACACACGCACCAAGTCGTCCGCCATGGCCGACACCAATTGCTGTGTGCCCTGCCAGTCGATGTCGAACAGCACGTCTCGACCAGCGGCCAACGCCTCCTCGACCGCCGCGCGGGGCGTGGCGTAGGAGTTGCCGAACACCTCGGCCCATTCCAAAAGTTCTCCCCCATCGCGCATCTCATCAAACTTGGCCTGGGTGATGAAGTAATAGTCCCGCCCATCCACCTCGCCTTCCCTGGGCGCGCGCGTGGTGACGGATACGGACAGGGTTATTGCAGCGTCGTTGGCCAGGAGATCGCGCGCCAACGTGGATTTGCCCGCACCGGACGGAGATGACAACACGAGCATTAGGCCGCGCCGGGCGACCGCATCGTTGATGGAAGCCTCACTCAATGTTCTGAACCTGCTCTTTCATTTGATCGATCACCGCCTTCATTTCCAAGCCCAAGGAGGTAACCGACGTGTCATTCGCCTTGGAACAGAGCGTATTTGCTTCGCGGTTGAACTCTTGGGTCAGAAAGTCGAGCTTGCGCCCATGAGGCCCCTCGCCGGCGAGCAAATCTCGCGCGGCGGTTACATGAGCGTCCAAGCGGTCCAGTTCCTCCTGGATGTCGGCCTTGGCCGCGAGCATGACAGCTTCCTGATGCAGCCGGTCCGCTTCAAGGGTTGCGGGCCCGTCCAGGAGCCTTGCCACCTGATCTTCCAGGCGCTGTTTGATGGCTTCAGGCGTGCGGGCCGGCGAGCGGCGGGCCTGACCCGTCAGATCTTCAATCTGATCAACCTGCCCTGCCAGGAGATCCTGCAGCTTGGCGCCCTCATCAGCTCGGGCCGCGGCGAGATCTCTCAGGGCCTCCTTTAAACTGCCCAAGAGCGCAGCGCTTAAGGCGTCCCGTTCAGCGTCCGTCTCTTCCGGCTCGGCAATTTCTACAACGCCTTTGATGGCCAAAAGCCCATCCAGTGTTGGGGGCGATGCGTCCACCTTGCCTTGCAGGCTGTTGGCGGCTGCCACAACCGCTTCCAGAACATCTTCGTTGATCTTGATGGCGCGCCGATCCTGGTCGCGCACCAATGTGAGCGAGATCTGGCAATTGCCGCGGGCCAGCTTCGCCGACACCGCCGCGCGCACCTGCTGCTCCAGAGCCTCAAGCCCTTGCGGCAGGCGGCAGCGCACATCAAGGCCGCGGCCGTTTACGCTTTTGAGTTCCCAGTGCCAGCTTACCGACCCCAACGTGCCGTCTGCCCGGGAAAATCCTGTCATTGAGTTCAGTGCCATCCAACACCAGAGCCCCTTTACGCACGAATCATCGCGCCGTCGGGTCAATCTAAAGGTCCAGCATTACAAAACCAAGCGATAGGCTCCCCAGCCTTAAACAATCGAAACACCGCCCCCAACAAACGAAACATGAAACCTGGTTTTCGGAAATCAGACCGATACAGAACTGCTGCATAACCCTCCTCAACAACGCCGCACGAACCGCGGCACTCAAAACAAACAAAGGAACGAGAAAAATGAACACGAAAATGATCGCAATTGCAGCAGCTGTTGCCGGCGCAATCGCCCTGGCTGCTCCGGCTAACGCTGGCACGGCTTCTGCCAACGGCTTCCAGAGCGCTGACCTGGTTCAAAAGGTTGGCCACAATGGCGGCAAACGCTTCAAGCGCTTCCGCGGCCACAAGCGTCACTTCGGCCATGGCTGGCACTACGGCCACGGCTTCAAGCACTATGGCTATGGATACCGCGGCTGCGGCTACTTCCACCGGAAAGCCAAGTGGACCGGTTCGCGCTACTGGTGGAAGCAATACCGCAAGTGCGTACACGGCGGTTTCTACTACTAAGCTGAACCCGACCGATCAGGTTGAGGCGCGAGGGACCCTCCAGGCCCAAGCGCCAACCTCCCCGCAACCCGTGGTGAAGACCGCTCCTTCACCGTCGATAAAGCCACGGGTTGCGGGTCACCCCCACGGAACCACACACCCAAAATCACCGGATGGCGTGACCGGCAACCAGGGTGCCCTGCTGGAAGCTTCTGCTCGCGCTCCAGCGCGTTCGGCAACCTTTGGACCGGCTCACGTACATCTGTGTCAAAAGCAACAAAAAGGACCACAACAATGAAACGCCTAACCTTTCTTTTGGCGCTGCCGGCCGCCTTCACTCTCGCTGGTGCGCTAACATTGGCCACAGCAGTGACCACGGCCACCACCGCAGAGGCCATTAGCCTCAACGACGTACAAGCCCCAACCACAGCCGCAAAACGCGCTCCAGGCCGGATCGCCCCGCGCGGCATCATTCGCCGCCCCGTCTCCCCGCCCAACGATGGGATCAGCCGGGAAGATCTTGGTCTTAACCAGCGTCCACCGAACCAAGGCATCACCCGCGAGGATCTGGGCCTTGACCAACGCCCGCCCAATCAGGGCATCACCCGCGAAGATCTGGGGCTGGATAAGAAGCGTCCCGCCAAAAAGCGCGTGATCACCAAAAAACGCGTGAAAACGGCACCAACGACCAAAGTGAACGCTGAAAAGAGCGAGACCACCAAGCAATCTCGCCAGGAGCGCCGCAAAGCCAAGCGGGCCCAGAAGCGCGACCGCAAACTTAAGCGGAACACCCGCAAGCGGATGAGCCGCGAGTTCAAACGTAACCGCAAAGCCAAAGGCTTCAAGGTGCGCAGCAACCGCCGTCAGGGCTATAAGCGCCGCAGCAACCGCAAGCGCCGCTAGCCCCAATTAACCGCTGAAAACTGCCAGCGCCCGGGGTCCCCTCGGGCGCTGTTGCGCTAATGCGTAGACAATTCGGCTAAAAGCGCCGATTTCAGAGCCTGATACTCACGCTCCGGGATCCCATCCATGGCGGCATCTCGGCTGGAAACCTCATCCTCGTAGGGGTCAGGTAAGGCAAATCTGGCGCCCGGGTCTGTGAACTGGCTGTCGCTGAAATCAACCCGTTTGCCGCCAATCTGATTATAGTAATGCCAGACACCGGGCATCTTGGTGCGCAGGATCTCACCTCCAACCAGATCGTGGATAACGGCAGCGGTCACATTGCACTGGCCATTGGCAGGATTTTCCACTGACCATTGCGGCGCGGTTTCCAAGGACCAAGACCGCCGCAAAGCGGTTCGTATGGCGAGTTCGTCATAGTTCGCGGGCATCACGATTTGCTCCTCAATGAACGTAAGGGTTGGAGGCCTCAGGCTACCTGGTCGCCCCGGTTTGCCGTTGGCGCTTGCGCTTTGACGACTTGCCGAAGACCCGATTCCAGGTGTTGGCGGTCTTGCCCTTTCGGCTGCTACCGGATTTGGGCGAATCGATATTGCGCACCCAATAGCGGTCCGGCTTGGGACCTTTGAGCGCGGCATAGCTCGAATTCTCGCACTGCGTGGGCAGGACCGCAGGCCATTTCGGGGCAATCCGGTTGCCTGCCGGCAGCAAGCCCAGTGTCCTCGCCAAAGCCTCGCCGGTGCGCCCTTTTGAGCTGGTATTGAAGCTGACCCGATGGCCTTTAGCATCGATCTGCACCCAGGTTGGAATGTAACCGGCCGCAGCCAGCTTCGCCTTGCCGCCCGCTGGCCTGACCAACTCCACAACCGCGATGATACCGGCCCTTTCGGCTGTTTGACGCTGGTTGGAGATGAAGTTGCCCGCTGAAT
>JBCDIP010000290.1:0-4934 GCA_038748855.1 Pseudomonadota bacterium | reverse complement strand
GAAGTGAAGATCCTCAACACCGGTTCCAAACGAGACATCGAAACGGAGAGCGTGCCGCTCAACAAAGGCGCGCTTCAGCAGGCTGTTGCCTGTGCGGCCGACGATGACATCGCCCCGACGCGCCGTGCGCACCTCGCTTGGAAACAGCGGATTGAGCGCCACGATCCACGCTGGCGCGTGGGGTCCGTATTCCGGCTGCACGGGCGCAAACAAGCAATCCGCGCCTGTGCGCCGGGCGTCCTCGACCAAGTGGTGGATCCAGGCCGGACCGACGATTTCATCATCATCGACAAAGATGATGTATTCGCCCCGGGCCGCGTCCAGACAGGCATTGCGGGCCTGTGCAATATTGCGGCTTGCCACGGCGATCACCTGGACGGGCACAGACATGCCGGCATCCTTGGTGATTGCAGCCGCCGAGCCATCAAGACTGTCGTCGGCCACAACGACCTCCACGGTCCAGGCCTCAGGAACCGCTTGCGCCTCTATTGAGGCCAAAGTGTCGGCGAGGCTGCTCCGGCCACAGCTTGCAATGGCAATGGTCACATGCGCCATGACTGAGCCTCGGTGCGGCCGGACCGCACGTTTATGGGATCGTAGATGATCGCCAGCCACGCGATGTGAAAGACAATGAACGCCACGTTGGTGCCCAGGAACCAGGAGGTCTCCAGCAGATTGTAGAGGATGGAGAACACCATGAGCGTCAGGCAGGCACTGCCTGCAAGGAAGCTGCGGTCGGCAATTCTGCCGGCAAGGTGAAGCCCCATGACCAGGAGCGGCAGGAACAGTAAGAGCGCCACGAGGCCGCCATGGAGCATGATGTCGATATAGCCGTTATGGGCGTGGGCGGTCTGGGCGGTGAAGGTTGCCCCCGTTTTCAGGGCCGGGCTTTCTGCGCCAATCTGCCAGAAGGACCTGAACCCATAGCCGCCAATGGGGCGCTGCATAACCTGATCCACAGTGAAGGCCCAAATGTCTGTGCGTCCGGTAAAGGTGGCATCGCCTGTCACCATTTCGGAGAGGTCCCAGAAGTCCAGATTGAGCATGGATTCGGCCAGAAACACCCCGACGGTCATGAGCACCAGAATGCCGAAGAACTGTAGCGCTGCTGAAACCCGCAGCCAGCGCGCCACCGCACAGCCCGCAAAGCCGGCGAAGACGCAGACCGGCAGGAGGCCCGCGGATGTTTTAGACAGGCTCACGGCGATCAAGGCAACGCAGATCGGAAGGATCATCAGCGCCACCAGCTTGCCGAACGTATTGCCCCAGCTTAGCCTGTAGAGCGCAAACATGATGGCCACAACGCAGAAGGCGCCCAGGTTGTTCTTGTGTTCAAAGATGCCCTCGTGACCGATCGGTCCGGGCGGGCGCATGGCCACCGAGGCCACGTTGGCCATCACGGAGACCACAATCACCCAGAACACCGGTTCCAGGATCTTTCTGGGGTCTTTGACCAAAGCAAAGGACAGATAGATGCTGAGCGCGATCATGATCTGCAAGGCCAGCCGCGATGCAGCCAGTGTCGGAGCCAGGGCCCAAAGGATGCTCAGCGCGCTCCAGGCAAAGAACACTGCAAACCCGACGATGTAAGCCATGTTAAGCTGCAAATGCCTGCGGCCTGCCGTAAAGGCCATGACGACCATGAGGCCGAAGAGCGGCGGCATCCAGATCTTGTGAATGAGATAGCTCTGGGAGGCGCCAAAACCGAAGTTCAGGCCATGGCCGCCGCCGATGGGCGTGGCATAGAGCAAGGGCCAGATCAGGATTGGGTTGAGCAGAACCAACGCAGGGACCAGCGCGGCCAGGCGCTCGGCAAAGCTTGAGCGCGGCGCGGCAACGCCCGCCAGTGCGGCACGGTCAAACGGCTGGGCGAGGGAGGGTGTCATGCTGTTCAGGTCCTGAAAATTCCGCGCGCATTACTTTGAGCAGACCGGCCATCATGATGACCTCGCCCACGATCAAGGCGCCAATGGCCCAAAGGCTGGGCACATCAAGCGCGAGCAGGCAGAGCAGCAGGCTGGAGCCGGCTGCCGAGAACGCGCCGCAGATGGTCAGTTGGCGATATTTGTGCCCCGCCTGCAGATAGATGCTGATGCAGATTGAAGGCACGTTCAAAATCGCAAATACACTCCACACCAAGAGGGTGTCGTAAAGGCCCGGATAGCGGCCTTTGACCAGGTGTGCATCGATCAGCGGCCAGGCCAGGTTGAGCACCGTGAGATAGCCCACCCCAACTGCTGCAAGCAGAAGAATGCCCTGCTTCATCATGGTCAGGGCACCTGAGCGATCGCCGGCGGTGAGCCGTTCGGCCATATTGGGCCGGATGGCTCTGGCCCAGGCGAAGGCCAGCATGGCAATGGGGTTCACCAGAACCCGCCCGGCCTGCAGCACACCCAGGGTGGCGCTGCCGCGGAGGATCTCAATTGCGAAGATGTAAAAGCGCATCTGAACGTCTGTGACAGCTGCGCCTGCCAAGGCCCAGCGGAACTTCGTCCAGTACTCCGAGTAGCGCTTGATCATAGCCATGAGACGCCTGGGCGTGCGCTGCACCTTGGTCCCCAACACGGTGGTCCCCACCATGTTGCCGAAGGCCAAAGAGACGATAGCTGCCGTCTCTGGCGCCATCAGCGGCCAGGTGATCCACAAAGCCAGACAAGTCGCTGCGATGACCAGGCAATCCATGGCCAGGTACCGCTCAGCTCGGTTCTGGGTCTGGTAAACCGTGCGCATCAGTTCCCGGTTTGAGCCAAAAACCACCAAGGCGGCAGACGCGGCCATCAACGTTGGGCCAAATCCCAGAAGCCCCACAACGGCTCCCACCACCACTGCGGAAAGGCCAATCACCGCAATGTCCACGGTCGCAAGCATCCTTAGGTTGCGGCTTTGCATAGGCTTGCGCCGGCCTGGGATAAGCACGTTGATCGGCACCAGGATGAGCGCGTTCTGCGCCCCGAAACTGAGCAGGAAGGCGGCCAAGACCACGATAAACCGGCCGAAACTCTCTGCCCCGGCCTGACTGATCAGGAGCAGGTTGATGGCGAACATCATGGCGCTGATCAGCATCTGGTCGATGATCGAAGCTGTGATGATGCGTTTCACGAAAGGGCCTGCTTTCTGGTTCCGCCTTTAAGTGCCCAGGTTTGAGCAAGAACCGTGCCGCTTCACATCCCAGTTTGACTGGTCCGGAACTTGCTGAGGGGCGCGCAGAGGAATGTGAACAGCGAGTGGGCGCCAATGAGCACCAGCAGTACTGCAGAATGGCTTTACACAGCCCATCAGGTCGGCGCCACAAATGACTGGCAAATCGAGGTTTTTACCGATCCGAGCCAGATTGAAGCCGATTGGCTGAAACTATCGATGGAGGGCCATGCCGGTCCGTTCCAAACGGTGGGTTGGGTTTCGGCCTGGTACAAAGCGGCCCAGAGCTCAGGCCTTGCCGAACCGTTGATCGTGGCCGGATCGCGGCGCGCAGAGGGCCACGCGGAAATCATCCTGCCTTTGTGCCTTCACTCCAAGCGGGGTCTGAGGATCATCTCTGCACCCGATCTTGGGGTCAGCGACTTTTATGCACCCATCTTGAGCCCGTCCCTCCGGAACAACCAAGCGGGGATTGAACGGTTCTTCCGCGAGGCCCGCGGGAAGCTCCCGGCCCACGATCTCATCTTCATCAGCAAGCTGGATAGTGTTGAGCCGGCACTGGTTCGTCCCCGCTTCTTGGCCAAGCTCCCCTACTCTGCCTGGTCCATGGCATTGGATGCAGCCGGCCCCGGCAAGGCCCCAAGCCTCGTCAAGCCCAAGATGCGCCGCGCGATCCGGCAAAAGATCAATCAGATGAAGAAGAGCACAGTGCGGTCTGTAGCGTTCGCTACTGAGGTCACACCCAGCGGGACACTCGACACCATCTGGGCCATGCGCCAAGACCGTTTTGCTGCTCTGGATCGCCCCGATGGGCTGAGAGACACCGCCTGGCGACAGCTCTACGAGGCTGTGTCCGCAGGTCGCCACAGCGATCTACACCCCTTCTCAGCAGTGCTGACCTGCGACGGCAAACCGATCGGCGCGCAGTTTGGCATCAGATACAAAGACCATTTTATCGGAACCCTTCTGAGCTTCCGCATGGGCCGGCATGAGCGCGCCTCGCCCGGCCTGCAGATCCTTTATGAGAGTATGTGTCATCTGGCAAATGAGGGCGTGACACAATTTGACCTCTCCGGGGGGGATCAACCCTACAAGAGGCATTTGGGCTGCAGCCCCCGCCCGCTGTTTGAGTTGATGGTGCCGGCAAGTGCAAAGGGCTTGGCGGTTTGGCTTTTGTGGCGGGCGAAAAACAGCCTGCGCAGCTACCCCAAACTCTTCGGTTCCCTGAAGAAACTGCACCGGTGCGTTCTGAGGCGCCACTGATCGGGCGAGTTCGGCATGAATCATGCTGCTGTCCAGTTACAGACAGAGCCGAATCGGCACCGCCTGCTCCAAATTGTCTTGAAATGGGACGCTTCTCTAGGAGAGCGAGATGCAACGTAACAACGATCAGTTTTTTGAAGCCATAGAGCGTCTCCATTTTGCACGTATGGAAATGCAGCGTCAGACCGGCTTTGCCGCTGAGCTGAAGGAATGCGCGAGCGCCATGTGGCGCCAACGTTGGGTGGTCATCGGCGTGACCGTGTTGGCCGTGTTTCTGGCCGTGCTCTATGTGCGCAGCGCTACTCCGCTTTACACCTCCGTGGCAGAGATTTTGATCGATCCGCGCAAGAAAGAACTCACCGAAGGCGAAGTGGTGCCATCCGGCCTTGGGTCATCGGCCCTCGGCGCCGATACCGCCTTGGTGGAAAGCCAGGTCGCCATCATCCACTCAGAATCGGTTCTCGCCCGCATTATCAGCCGGGAGAATCTGGATCAGGATCCGGAGTTTGTTGGCGGCATAAGATCGGAAGTTG
>JBCDIP010000289.1:0-4948 GCA_038748855.1 Pseudomonadota bacterium | reverse complement strand
GGGCTCGGCGCCAAGGGCGTTTCATGTACCGATGAGTTCTTCGCGCCGTTAGAACGGATGCTCCAGGATGCACCCGCAATCTTTATCCCCGACAAGTTCGACGATCACGGCAAGTGGATGGACGGTTGGGAAACCCGGCGCCGGCGAGATGGCGGCTATGACCATGCGATCATTCGTCTGGCGGTTCCAGGACAGATCTTCGGGTTTGACGTGGACACGGCCCACTTCACCGGAAACTACGCGCCTGCCGTGCGTATCGAAGGTCTGCTGTCAAAGGATGATCCGTCGAGCGAAGATGCGGGCTGGGTTGAAGTGCTCCCCGCCTCGCAATTGAGCGCCAGTGCGCACCACTTTCTGGAGGCCGGGGCTGAGGGCACATTCAGCCACCTGAAGATCTCCATCTTCCCCGATGGCGGCGTTGCCCGTCTTAGGGTGTACGGCAAACCGCAGCTCGATACCTCTTCGGTGGACGGCGAGATTGACCTGGCGTCTGCCCTCAATGGCGGACACATTGTTGCGTTTTCCGATGCTCATTATGGCGCCTATCATCGGCTTTTGGCGCCGGGGCGCGGCGAGAATATGGGCGATGGCTGGGAGACCCGCCGTTTGCGCGAACCGGGCCATGACTGGATCATCGTGGCTCTTGGTTCCCGCGGCCGGGTTGCGCGGGCGGTGGTGGACACGGCGTTCTTCAAGGGCAACTTCCCAGACAGGTGCTCGCTTCAAGGCGCTGATCTCAGTGCGTTTTCGGGGGACCTGGAAGACGCCGTGGTGACATCCTCCATGTTTTGGCAGTCGATGCTCGCCGAGCAGAAATTGACGGCAGACGCGGTGCACGAGTTCGCAGATGAGGTCACGGATATCGGACCCATCACTCACGTGCGCTTCAACATCTTTCCTGATGGCGGGGTCAGTCGATTGCGGCTCTTCGGCAAACTGGCTTAAGGACGCCCGTCAGGCTGCCTCTTCCAGATCGATCGGCAACATGTCCTTGATCAGCAGTATGCTGAGCATCTGATCGTCCTGGGGCAGGACACCGCGAATGAACTTCTTGGCAAAATCAGAGGCCACATCAGGCGTGTCGCGCACTTCGGTGACCGGGATTGAGACGATATCCGACACCGACTGGACCAGCAGGCCCACGACCTGCTCACCGATATTCACCACAACAACGACGTTCCGCGCCGTTGGCTCTGTTGCCTCCATTTCCAGGCGGGCGGCAACATCAACAATGGGCACAACGGTTCCGCGCAGGTTAATGAACCCTCGTACGAAGTCCGGAGATCTTGGAATGGCGGTTTCTTCAGACCAGCCGCGGATTTCGCGAACCGATTGAATATCAATCCCAACCAGCTGACCTCCGACGGAAAACGAAACGAGTTCGATGATGTCTTGGTCTTTGTCGGCTGAAGGCCCTTCCATGCCAATGCCCCTCACTATGGTTAGGTTGGTGTGCGTTTGCTGCGGGCGTGAATCGCTAGCCTGCAGAATAGGATCGAGGCTTTCGCGAAGCTTATGCCTGAGGTCACCCCGTAAGGGTTCATGTGCTGAGAAAAACTGGCGGGAGTGACGGGGCTCGAACCCGCGACCTCCGGCGTGACAGGCCGGCACTCTAACCAACTGAGCTACACCCCCGCTGGGTGTACGGGTTCGCCCAAAGACGTCCCGAGAGGTGGTGGTCATTAAACCGCGCAATCGGCCAAGTCAAGCCAATCTAAGCGCGGTTTGCTGCAATCTTTGTGGTGGCGGCGACAATGCCTTCACTCGCGCCTTGCTAAAGGGCCTTCAATCCCTTCCGGTAGCGCCGCTGGTTCTCCACATAATGCGCGCCAGCGTAGGACATTTTGGCCGCTTCTTCATCGCTCAAGGTGCGCACCACCTTAGCCGGGATGCCCACCGCAAGCGCATTGTCCGGAATGGTCTTGCCTTCTGCCACCAAAGCGCCTGCCCCAATCACTGCGTTTTTGCCAATAACGGCCCCGTTCAAAACAGTCGCTCCCATGCCGATGAGGGCATTCTCGCCCACCACGCAGCCGTGCAGCATGGCCCGGTGGCCCACCGTCACGTTCTTGCCAAGCACCATGGGAAAGCCCGGGTCTGTGTGCAGCACGCTGGCGTCTTGCACATTGGCCCCCTCCCCGATGGTGATGAGCTCATTGTCGCCACGCACCACAGCGCCGAACCACACGCTGGCGCCGCTCTCCAGCTTCACATTGCCGATTACATCAGCGGACGGCGCCACCCAGCAGTCTCCATCTTCAGGCAGTTTGGGCGCGATCCCATCAAGAGCATAAAGCGTCATTATATTTTCCTTGGTTGGCAGTGCTGGTGCCATATTGATCTTGGCACCGGCCAATGCAATAGCTAGCTGGACAAAGAGTTGATGGACACAACCGAGCCGGAACCGGTGTTTGAGTATGGTTGACGACCAGCGCGAAGACTTTGGGCTGCTTTATGCGCAATTGCGCAACACTCAGCGCGTGTCGTTAAAGCAGCGCTCCATCTGGGTGATCATGTCGATCATGCTGATCGCCTTCATCGCCTCTGCCGGCACGATCATGGCCTATTACTTCCTGCCCAACCAGGATCTGCTGTTTGGGGAGCGCAAAAGCGCAGGCTCCATGGATAAGCTCATCCATGTGGAATATAACGACGACGAATACATCATCCCTGAGCCTTTTGTGCGCCACGTGGAGCGCACCGTCATTGGAGGAGTAAAGCGCATTGAGGTGCGGGTGCCCTGGCCTTACTGGTCCGGCGATCGCCAGCCGATCTTCGCCGACGCGCTCAACCGGCTCTCAGGCTCGCTTTTCATCAGCTTCGAGCCCCGTCCAGACGATCTTGTTCCTGAAGAGCGGATCGCCAGGGTCTATTACCGCTACCTCTCCGGCCCGCCCGTGCCCACCGCTGAAGGCACGGAGCGATATACATTCCGCTCCAAATCCCCGTTTCCTTTTGCAGAGCTCTATAAGGGCACGCTGGACGGACGACCAGTGATTATCCGCTGTGAGCCCGGGTCGGAACGCAGTGGGCCGTCCTTGTGCGAAAGCGAGATTCCGCTGAACAAAACCACCATGGCGCGCTACCGGTTTCACCGGCGCCATTTGCCGGAATGGCGGGCGCTCGACAAGACGGCACGCGAGCTGATCGGAACCTTCCGCCAACCGGCTGCACCGGGCTAGCTATTCGGCGTAATCCAGATCGAATTCCAAGATCGCCATCTGGAAAGACCAGGACAGATCATCATCGTCGTCATCGCGGAAGATCAAGCCGATGAACTCATCACCGATAAAGACTTCTGCTGAGTCGTCCTTCTGCGGACGGCGCTTGATCTGCATGTTTGGAAGCTGAAACTTCCACTGCAAATACTTTTCAAGCTTGGCAATTTCTTGAGGGTCCACAAGCGGCCTCCCGTAGATTGTCGAACGTGGTCGCCCAGACGGCACACGCGCCGGTCTAACGTGAAGCTAACTGGTTCGCAAGATGGCAAGCGATGCAGAGGGCTAATCAGCCGCCTCATCCCCAACTTCAGTGCCGTTTTGCGGCAAAAGCTGGTTCATGGAGACCGATGGCTCTGAACAACCGGCATAGCCGATGATCTTCGCCGGCACACCGGCAACCGTTCGGTTTGGCGGCACATCGTGCAGCACCACGGAACCTGCGGCCACGCGCGAGCAATCGCCGATCTTAATGTTGCCCAGCACACTGGCGCCGGCACCGATCAACACACCGCTACCCACTTTGGGATGACGGTCGCCGTCAACCTTGCCGGTGCCGCCCAGGGTGACCGAATGGAGCAGCGAGACATTGTCGCCGATCACTGCGGTTTCCCCGATAACGATCGCATGGGCATGGTCGATCATCAGGCCGCGGCCGATCTTGGCGCCTGGGTGGATATCAAGCGAGAACACCAGCGAGGCCCTGCTCTGCAGATAATAAGCGAAATCCTTGCGGCCCATCTTCAGGAGCTGGTGGGCCATGCGGTACGTCTGAACCGCCTGAAAGCCCTTAAAGTACAAGAGCGGCTCAATGAAGCGGTGGCAGGCGGGGTCACGATCCTGGATCGCCACAATGTCAGCGCGCATGGCATCGCCGATTGCGGGGTCTTCTTTGATGGCCTCAGAAAACGCGCGCTTGAGGAGATCAGCCGGCATATCCGGGTGATCAAGCCGTTGCGCAATGCGGTAGGAGACGGCGCCTTCGAAGGTTTCGTGGTTGAGCACATTGGCAAAGGCAAAGCCGCCAAGGCTCTGATCAGCCTTGCTCAGGTCTTCGGCCTCCTGCCTGATGCGCGACCAGACGGGGTCAAGTTCATGGATCTTAGAAACGGCACTCGTGGTTTGGGACATTTGACGTTTCCCTTTGTCAGGATCGCTTGACGTTGCGCTAAGATAGTGCCGCGACCGATGTTTCGCTAGTGCCGATATGGCCGCTTGTCAGAATGGCTGAGGTTCCTGCGCTGCCCGCCGGCGAAAATGTCCATTGAATTCGAAGGACTTGTCTGCAATCAGATGGCCGTTAAGGCAAAACAGTCAATGAGCTGAATGACGAGGACAAATGGACGTTTTAGAGGCAATCCAGGCCAGAAAATCAATCCGGGCATTCACCGACCAACCGGTAGACAAAGACACCGTCCGCCAAATCCTGGAGATCGCGCAGCGTTCCCCCAGCGGCACCAACACGCAGCCCTGGCACGTCTATGTCTGCACGGGTGCGGTTAAGCAGGCCATTACCGACGATGTGCTTGAGCTGGCAAAGGCGGGCGCGGGCAAGTCTTACGACCACTATGACTATTATCCGGCAACCTGGAAGGACGTGCACCGCGACCGTCGCCGTGGCATTGGATGGGGGCTTTACGGGCTGCTCGGCATCGAGAAGGGCGACCGGGAGGCCAGCGCGCGCCAGGGCGCGCGCAATTTTCTCTTCTTCGATGCACCGGTGGGGCTGT
>JBCDIP010000288.1:0-4966 GCA_038748855.1 Pseudomonadota bacterium | reverse complement strand
TGCATTTCCTTGCGCAGCTTCAGATCCAATGCAGAGAGCGGTTCATCCAGCAGAAGCACCTTGGGATGCGGCGCCAGGGCCCGCGCAAGGGCCACCCGTTGCTGCTGGCCACCGGAGATCTGATCGGTCTTGCGGTTTTTCAGCTCGTCCATGCGCACCAGCTGGAGCATCTCGCTCACCGCCTTCTCGCGCTCTGCCTTGCCCTGGCCCAGCATCTCCAAACCGAAGCCGATGTTTTCCCCCACGGTCATGTGAGGAAACAGAGCGTAGTTCTGGAACACGGTGTTTACCGGCCGCTTGTAGGGCGGCAGGTAGGAGATGTCCTGGCCTTCCAGAAGAATGGTGCCGCGGGTGGGGTGATCGAACCCGGCGATAAGGCGCAACAACGTGGTCTTGCCGCACCCGGACGGACCCAGAAGGGTGAAGAACTCGTTCTGGCGGATTGAGACCGACACCTCGTTAAGGGCGGTCACCTGGGTCTCTCCGCTCCCGAAAATCTTTGTTACGGTCTCCGCCTGAACTGCAGATGGAGATCCCTGCCCCTCGCTCATACCAACTGGTTCCTCGGCACGCTTCGCCGTTTCAAGGCAAAAGCATAACCGGCTAGCTGGATCACGCCAAAGGGTTTTTGTGACAGGTGCGATAACGTGTACCATGCCGGCGCGTGCGCTGAGAAAGGGATCAAACGTGAAGATGCCGGTTGTGGTAGGGGTTGCGGCTCTCCTGTTTGCCCTGTGGGCCAGCCTTCCAGCGCGTGCGCAAACGCCGGTTTCCATTGAGCTGGTTCTGGCGGTGGACACCTCGCTCAGCGTCAACAATGAAGAATACGCCCTGCAGATGCGGGGCATCGCCCAGGCCTTCCGCAGCGAGGACATTATCGATCTGATCGGGCTCTACGAGGGTGTTGCCGTCTCGCTTATCCAGTGGGGCGGATGGACCAGCGAGGAACATACGGTGCCCTGGCAGGTGCTCAAATCGCGCGCTTCTATCTTGGAGTTTGCCCGCCAGGTTGAAGACACCAAGCGGGAGAATGTGGGCTACTTCACCGCCATCGGCTCGGCGGTAAATGCGGCCATAAAGTCGATCATCGAAAACCAATATGTGGGCAAGCTGCGCAAGATTGATGTCTCCGGCGATGGGGTCAACAATGCCGGGCCCCTGCCCCAAACCACTCAAGGCTTGGCGGAGCAATTGGACATATCGGTGAACGGCCTTGCCATCCTCACCGACCTTGCGATCTTGGATAAGTACTATGAGCAGAACGTCATTGCCGGACCGGGCGCGTTCGTCATGACAGCGGCGAACTATTCAGACTTTGCCCGGGCCATGCACAAGAAGCTGAAAAAGGAGCTTGAAGTGCCGGTCAGCTTCAGGAGATCCGCCCCCGGGCCGCAACCGGCAGCTCTCCAACAATCTGGTCGCCCCGCACGGTCACCAGCCGGTCCACCATATTGACCACCACGCACACATGGTTGGGCACCACGCGGACGATCTCGCCCACCTCAGGCTTTGGCCCTGAGCTGCTCAGATCCAGAAACCCGTGCTCTTCGGAGAAGCCTTTGATGCGGGCGTCCGGGTATTCCAGGATATAGCCGAAGCCATTAAGGCCGCCCGGATCTGAGGTGAGGGTCTTGGACCCTGAGTCCAAAATACCCCGTTCGGGTCCGGCCCGGCTGACCACCGTGGCGTAGACCTGAAGCGCGCATTCTTCCAGCGTGGCGGCCCCACAGGCCATCATCATGCGGTCGTTAAAGATGCTGGTGCCCGAGCGGTGCTCGGTGGCGCCGTCGAGCTGACCCAGATTGACCAGATTGGGCGTACCGCCTGTGGAGACAATCTCTGCGCTCAGGCCTGCATCGGCGATGCCCGCCTGAGCCTCATCAAAGAAGCTCTGTGTGATCGGCCAGCCATCGACGGGGGGATAAAACATCAGACCCTTGAAGCTGAGGTCTGCGTTTTCGCCAATCTGCTTGGCCAGCGCCACCGCCTCACCTGCGGTCTCCACCCCGGCCCGCTTCTGACCCGTGTCGCATTCCACCAGAACGTTGATCGGCTGACCGGCCATGGCGCCGGCGCTGGCGAGCGCCTCCACCACCACTGGATTGTCTGCCACCACAGCGATGTTCGCCCGCTTGCTCAAGGCGGCCAGTCGCTCCATCTTCTCCTGGCCCAAAAGATTGTAGCTGATGAGGATATTGTCCAAGCCGCCATCGACCATAACCTCAGCTTCCCCAAGCTTCTGGCAGGTGATGCCCGAGGCGCCAGCAGCAACTTGCATCTTGGCAAGCTCCGGGCTCTTGTGGGTTTTTGTATGAGGCCGGTTGCCCACGCCCGCTGCCTCGCACTGGCCTTGCAGCTTTGCGATGTTGGCCTCCACCTTGTCCAGATCGATCACCACTGAGGGCGAGCCAAAGCTGTTGGAGATCTCTTGTTTCAGTGCGGCCTGGTCCATCTGCGACCCCGTCTCTTGTTGTCTGAGCCGCGATTGTTTAAGCACAGAACTGAGGAGATTGTCTTTGCCAAACCGGGAGCGGCCAGAAGCACCATGACCTTAGATGACATTCGCGCACTCGACCGCGCCGATCCTTTGGCCCCCTATAGGGACCAGTTCGAACTTGCGGACGGGCTCATCTACCTGGACGGCAATTCCCTTGGCCCCATGGCCAAAACCATTCCCGCCGAGATGGCCAAGGCGGTCGGGGAAGAATGGGGCCGCGGGCTGATTTCCAGCTGGAACGATGCCGGGTGGTGGGAGCTGCCGGTGAGCCTTGGGGCTAAGCTTGCGCCGCTGCTGGGCGCTGCCCCGGGTCAGGTGGTGGTGAGCGATTCCACCTCGGTGAATATCTACAAAACCTTGCAGGCCGGCCTGGCACTGCGGCCGGAACGCTCAGTGATGGTGAGCGAAGCTGCGTCCTTCCCCACCGACCTCTACATCACCGAAGGCGCCATGCAAGGCCGCGAGACGCTGAGCCGCCGCCTGGTGGGCGAGGCTGGGGCCAGCCTTGCCGATGTGCTGGATGAGGATGTGGCCGTGGTGCTGCTCTCTCATGTGGATTACCGCTCCGGCGAGCTCTTCGATATGGCCGAGATCACGCGCCAGGTTCAGGACGCCGGCGCGATCATGATCTGGGACCTGTGCCACAGCGCGGGCATCTTCCCGGTGGAGCTGGATGCCTGCAATGTGGATCTGGCTATGGGGTGCACCTACAAATACTTAAATGGCGGCCCCGGCGCACAGTCGTGGATCTATGCGGCCGAGCGCCATCTGGGCAATATCCGCCAGCCTTTGCGGGGCTGGTGGGGTCATGCCCAGCCGTTTGCGTTTGAACAGGACTACCGCCCGGAACCCGGCATTAAGGCATTCCTCTGCGGCTCACAGGCGATCTTGGGGATGCGGGCCTTGAGTGCTGCGCTGGATGTGATCGCCGATGTGGATCTGGCCCAAGTGAGGGCCAAGAGCATGCAGCTGACCGACCTCTTCATCACCCTGGTGGATCAGGAATGCGCCGGGCATGGCTTTGGCCTTTTCAGCCCGCGCGAGGCGTCCAAGCGGGGCAGTCAGGTGGCGCTCACCCATGAGGATGGTTATGCCATCGTCCAGGCACTGATTGCGCGCGGTGTGGTGGGGGATTTTCGGATGCCCAACATCCTGCGCTTCGGCTTTGCGCCGCTCTATATCTCCTATGAGGATGTGTGGACCGCTGTGGCCAGGCTGAAGGAGATTATGGACAGCGGGGTCTGGCGCGAGCCGCAGTTTGCGGTGCGTGCGGCGGTGACATAGAACTGCCGCCCCACCCGCGTCCTTGCGAAAGCGAGGACCTTCTCAGCAGAAGGAAAGATGCGAGCTATGGGCCCTCGCGTGCGCAAGGGCGCGAGAACGCCTAAGACAACAGCCCCAGCCGGCCGAACGAGGGCAGCTTGATCGCCAGATCCAGCGGGTCAATGCCAATCGTCGCGCCCAGAACGTGCAGCTCCAGACCCTCTTCCCAGGCCAGCGCAACGCCCGCAACACCGTTCCAGGACACCTGCCAGCCGGTGTGGCTCGGCGTCGGCGCGATCTGGAAACCTGAGCCCAGGTAATCCTTGCCCACGGCCCGGGCCGGGAGCTCGCCTTTCAGTTCCGGCACCTGGCGCACCACATGGGCGACAAACGTATTGGAATTCGGTCCGGGCCAGATGGTGTAACTGCCGCGCGCGCTGTGGGGATAGTTGGCAACCGCCGAGACAATCTTCGGGATGGCCCGGCTCGCCTCTTCCCCGCGCAGCTCGTAGGCCACTTCCGGCGGATTGGAGTACCAGAGCGCATCCACGGGATAGGCGTTCTGGCGCAGCGGACGACCCCAGCCCACCACTTCAAACCGGGTCCAACTGTCGGCTCCCGCGGGTTTAAGAGCAATCCAGGAGTGAACGGCAAAAATCGATTTCCAGCGCCCGGTGCGGGCAGAGTAGATGCGCACCATGGCTTCAGGGGTAAAGGCCGGGTCCGGCGCCGTGCCGGTGGAATGCCACTCGGCCTGATGCCAGCTCTGCGGCCAACCTTGCGAAGCGTACCACACCGCCCCGGCCGACAAGGGAAGGGCGATCAGCAGCACCGCGGTCCAGATCAGCGTGCGGAAGGTGTGTTTAACAATGCGGATCATGCTCTTGCGGGTCCAAACTCTCTCAGCTCTGCTCTGCAGTTTAGATGTTAAGAGATTAAGGATGGCATATGCAAATTTCCCCTAGCCAATCACAAATTGGACATCGACAATAGGTGACCTAGCATCCTGGTTCCAAATCAAGCGGGGGAAGAAAGATGCAGACTGGAAAGATCACAGGGCTTCAAATTGTGAGCCGCGCGGTATTGGACGTGATCGGAAACCATAACGCGGCCTTGCGTATCTCGGTGCCGTGGATGACGCCAGCAGCCGCGTTCTTTTTGCTCGAAAATCTGCTGCCTCTTAGTGCAAAGACCGGCGCCCGTGGG
>JBCDIP010000287.1:0-4970 GCA_038748855.1 Pseudomonadota bacterium | reverse complement strand
GTAGTGCCAGATGGGCACGTGCTCCATATAGGACACGCCTTTGCCTTTTACGGTTTTGGACACGGCCACAAAGGGCTTGCCACCCTTACGGTTCATAATCGCAGCGTGCAGTTCATCTGCACTGTGTCCATTTATTTCCACGCCTTCCCAACCGAAAGACAAGAACTTGTCGAGCAGCGGATGGAATGCCGGGTGTCCTTCGCTCATGCGTTCCAGTCCGGAGAAATCATTCAGATCCACAAAGGCGATAAGGTTCTCAAGCGCCAAATTGCCGGCCATCATGGCGCCCTCCCAGGTTGAGCCTTCCTGGCACTCTCCATCACTCAGCACCAAGTAGATCTGCCCATCCCGGCTCTGAAGTCTTTCCGCGTAAGCCATTCCCGTTGCAATGCCCATCCCATGCCCAAGCGAGCCAGTGGATGCCGAAATACCAGGAACCCCAAAATCCGGGTGGGCACCGAGGCGGCCGTCGGGTTTGCAGTAAAGATCCAGGTCTTCGCGCGTAAGGATGCCCTTCTCCTCCAAAATCACATATTGGATCATGCAGCCGTGGCCTTTTGACATAAGGATTACGTCGGGCGTGGCATCACCGTCCCACCGCATCAGACCATTATAGACCACGTCCACAATCTCAGTGCATGAGAACGCCGGTGCAATATGCAGCGCCCCCACTTGCTGTGAAACATCGAGGATGCGCCGCCGATAGCTCAGGCAGCGACGTCGAGCGGCGCTGGCATCAAACACGTTGCTCATGGGTACAGACACCTTTAGGCCCGAAGAGTGTAGTCGGTCGGCCAATCACGGATATCATCCAAATAGCGTTGACCCCACTCGACCATTTCAGCCAGGCCCTCATCCCAGCTGATTTGCGGCTCCCATCCCACCGCGCTTTTGATGGCGCTGGAGTCCAGCCAATAACGTGAATCCTGTCCAAGCCGGTCTTCGGTGACCTCGCACAGTTGCTCGAAGGGAATGTTCAAAGCCTTGGCACTGCGCTCTACCACTTCGCGGATCGAAGTGGGGTCTTTGGGGCCTGCGTTGAAAATTTCTCCATGAGGGCCGCGCTCAGCAATGAGATGGATCGCGCGGCCAAGATCGCGGGCGTGCATATAGGATTTTTCAGCCTTGCCGCCACCGTGCAGGGGTAGCTTCTTTCCGGTGAGGCCAGCCCAGATGGCCTTGGGAATAACTCGGTGCAAGAGCTGGCCCGGGCAATAGCAGTTGGAGGGCCGGATGATGGTCATTGGGAACTTCAGAAACTGGCTCACCGACAAGAGGTACATGTCGTAGGCAACCTTAGAAGCTGCGTAGGGGCTGGTGGGCTTGATGGGCTCATCTTCTGTTACAGCCCGGTCCACCGAGCCATACATTTCTGACGTGCCGATCTGGATGAAATGCTCCAACCAGTCCCGGCTCATCAGTTCTTCTGTTAGCCGGGCAAGCGCCATGGAGTTGGTTTCAAAGAACCGCCAGGAATGCTTCCAGGATACCGCGCCTTCGCCTTGCGCTGCGAAGTTGACGATCACTTCAGGCTTCTCTTTGTCGAGAAGCTCCAGCAACAAGTCCATCTCATGAGTGACGTGTCGGGCGTGGTACTCATAGCCGTCACGTGCCTCAATGTTCAGGGAAAACGGTTCTGGCCGAAGCGGATTGCGGCCGATGCCGATCACTTTGTTTGGGTTGGCGTGGTCCAGAAGATAGAATGCTGCGTGGATGCCGAAGGAGCCTCCTCCGCCGAGGATTGCATAGGTTTTGCTCATGGAAGGATTTCCGTTCGTTTTGCGTTCAAGAAATAATGGTCCAATAGTAGTCGCCCGTGTAACCGGCTTCAGAAAAGAGTTTGAGCCACCCTTCTGGATAGTCGTGGAACTCAGCGGTCAGCACCCAGCTTTCGAAGATGGCTTTCTGTTCCGGAGTGCGGTAGCTGTCAACCCGTACGAACGCCTTGCCGCCGGAAAGTCTTTGAATTTCTTGTAAAGCAACTTTCGCTCGCTCGCGCTCGAGGTTGTGTATGCAATCTAGCGAGATCACGACGTCAAAACTGCCGTCAGGAAATGGCAGGTTGTCGGCACTGCCCAAATGAAGGCGGCCCACCACATTTTCATGACAGTTCAACAGGGCATACTCCGAAATATCTAGGCCGAATACTTCAAGGCCCGGCAGCGCTTCCAGTAAGTCGTTGACCAGGAAACCTTTTGCGCAGCCCACATCCAGAACACGGTCGCCTGGCTTTAACCCAAAATGGGCTATCATATCTTTCGCGACCGATACCCAGCGTCCATCATACGTGTAGCCGCCGTAGCCATAGTCTCGTGGGCCATCGAAATACATCTCACCATATTCTTTTGAGATGCGAATGACGTCCGGATCCTTAAAGTCTTCTCGAGCCTCGATGTTGCGCTTGGTTCTTGGAATTGAGCTCAAGAGATTGATTTCATTGCCCATATCAGCGTTCTCCCAAGTTCGCGTGCACCTTTGCGAAACCGGCCTCAGGTTGTGTATAGGCAAAGTCCGGAAAGGCTGAGAGCGTGGCCGCCGGGTCAAACGGGCGGTAGCCGTTGTGCGGCATCGCCCCCACACGCGGCGAGCCCTTGATAGGAACAGGCTCAGCGAACTGACCCACAACCGCCTCAGCCACATCTCGGAAGGAAATGACCGTGCCGGTGGCCGCGTTAAGCGCGCCCTGGCTTTTGTGCATGAGCATACGCACGGCAAGATCCGCCACGTCCTCAACCCACACATGATCGCGCCGTTCTTCGCCCTCACCAAAGAGCACAATCTCCTGGCCTTCAGCGGCCAGACGACGGAAACGATTTGGACCGTAGCCGTTGTGCGGATCGGCTGCGCCGTAGATCAGCGTTGGCCGAAGGGTTGCGAACGGCGTGTCGCCCGCGGCCTCTTTCAGGGCGACTTCGCGGGTGAGATGCATAATGCCGTGATGGCTGCCCGGAGAGGCGCAGGACGCTTCGCTCAGCGCATCGGGGCTGTCAGCATAGATCGCGTCCGAGCCAATGTTGACCACGTGAGACACCGGGGCGGTTTTGAGAGCCTCGGCAATGGCGGAGATGATGTTGAGATTGTCCTTCAGCATCTCCAAGTTCTTTACCGGCGCGACCGCTGAAACGGCCACCACAGCATCGCTGGACTGAAGATGGCCAGCGAGGCGGGCTCCGGCATCTTCGCTCATCAAGTCCACGTCTTGACGCGTCAGGCCAAGCGTCTCGACGCCCTTGGCGACCAGATGTTTCATAATGGTGCCGCCCACAAAGCCGCCAGCGCCGATGATCACAACCCGCTTGGGGGCTTGAGGAGAGGAGTTCAAATGTTCAAGCATTGGCAATCCTGAAAACGTTTAAGGGGCAATGGGAGCAACGCCCATGGTGTGGCTTACCAGACCAGCAGCGAGCACGTCTTTGGGCTCGAAAATCCGGTAGGGATCAATCAGCATTGTCCCCTTCATCTCGGCGGCAACCTTTTGGAGATCCTGGTCCCGGTAGTCAGGCCAGGGCGTCAGGATCATCAGTGCGTGCGCTCCGGACACGGTGTCCATGACCTGATCAAAGCGGGTCGCGGACGGGTGAGCGAAATCCTCCTGTGCCACGGCCGGGTCATGCACGTGGAAACGGATATTGGGAAATTGCGCCAAAGTGGCCAATGAGGGTGAGTTCTTGATGGAGTGCGTGTTCTCTTTGTAAGCCAAGCCCCAAACGGCGATAAGTGGGTCTGTGTGCCCGGCAAGCAGTTCGTCTCGCAAGACCCCTGCAGCCCAGTTGCGGTTATGGGCACTGTTGTCCAACCAAGCACGCACGATGTCGCTATGGGTGCCGGTCGTCGCGGAGGTATCCAGCACAGTCTGCAGATCGCGCTCCAGGTTGCCTCCGGCAATGCCGAGGCCCGGCTTCAGATAGGCATAAGCCCCAATGCGCTTATCCAGCTTCAGGGCAGGGACGATTTCGCTCCAATCCGCCCCGATCTCAGTACACAGCTCCGCCATGGTGTTTGCGACACTGACCGAAGAGACTAGGCACATATTGATCGAGATCTTGGCGAGTTCTGCGCTTTCATAGCGCATGGGCAGAACCGGGCAATCGAACGCACCGAGGACGGCAGCAAAGGCCGGCGGAAGCGGTTCGGAGGGATCAAAACAGCCGACAATGTAACGCTCCGGCTGCGTGGCTCGCTCAACGGCGCGGCCAAAGATCAGTGTCTCCACCTGATAGAACAAGCGGGCGGCATCAAATGCAATCTGACGTGTGAAGCCCGGCGGCACCTGGCATAAAATGACCAATATGGCCGTATCGTTCAGATGCGGTGTCACCTGATCGATGAGTTCCACAATCCCGCTGAGATCGCTGGCCCCTTGATCATCGGTGGGCACGTCCGGTGCGATGTAGACCACATCCCGGTCTGCAAGGTCTGAAAAGCTGGCGGTGAATCGCTGGCGTTGGCCATTGTCTGCCAAGAGCCGGTCAAGGTCAGGCTCAAGAACGGGCAGATCGCCCGCTGCCAACCGCCGGGTGAGCGCGGTGTCTTGGTCCACGCACAGGACGTCAAAACCGGCCGATGCGATCCCGGTTGCTGAGACCAGCCCCAAATGCGTCATTCCAACAAAGGCAACTTTTGCGCTCACGATTTTGCCGCCTTGGCGATGGCCTCTTCGCTTAAACGGCCCAGAACAGTGTTGAGCCAGATATCATTGGAGAGATCCGTTTCGGTGCCTGACTGACAGAGGTTCTTGAAGTGAGCATACTCCTCAACCCAGGTAGGGTCTTCCTCCACCAGGGTAACGGCGCCCTCAGGAGGACGTCCCGACGGCAATACGCGCATGCGCCGCGTGAAGGTGGCCGGGCCCCACTTGCATAAGGATTCGATATGCGCCGAGCCCTTCTCGGCAAACACATCGCAGGTGAAGTGATTGCGCCAGGACAATAAGGTCATCTCTAGCTCAATCTTAGGCGAGTCCGCCTCTG
>JBCDIP010000286.1:0-4972 GCA_038748855.1 Pseudomonadota bacterium | reverse complement strand
ATTGAACAGGTCACCGGTCAAATAGACGAGGTGTTGAACGGGATTAAGTAAGGCCGAATTGGTGTTTTATTCAGTTGACGGGGACGCTGAAGAAGACTAGAAAACGGCCACAATTTGAAAGTTGCAAGTGGCTAGCGCCCGGGCTGGGAGATTCGTCCGGAGGCTGGCCTTCGCGCACTTCGAAACCCCGATCAGATTAGATCACGCCGAGAAGGCTTTTTTTGCCGGATCGGACAACTGGAGAACTGAAACGTGGCACGTATTGCTGGCGTCAACATTCCGACGAATAAGCGGGTCGAGATCGCTCTGACCTACATTCACGGTATCGGCCGGACCAAGGCCAAAGAGATTTGCGGCAAGCTTTCCATTCCCGCTGAACGGCGCGTGAATGAGCTGAGCGATGCAGAGACCATTCAGATCCGCGAGACGATCGATGCGGATTACCTTGTGGAGGGTGATCTGCGCCGTGAGAACGCAATGAACATCAAGCGCCTGATGGATCTGGGGTGCTACCGGGGCCTGCGCCACCGTCGTGGCCTGCCGGTTCGCGGTCAGCGCACCCACACCAATGCCCGGACCCGCAAAGGTCCGGCCAAGGCACTTGCCGGTAAGAAGAAGTAATTTTTTCCGCTCAAGGACAACGTAAAGATGGCCAAGGATAAAGCGCGCCTGCGCCGTAAAGAACGCAAGAACATCACCTCTGGTGTGGCGCATGTGAACGCAAGCTTCAACAACACCATGATCACCATCACCGATGTGCAAGGCAACACGATCTCGTGGGCCTCTGCCGGGATGATGGGTTTTAAGGGCTCGCGGAAATCAACTCCGTTTGCCGCTCAGGTGGCAGCCGAAGATGCAGGCAAGAAAGCGCAAGAGCACGGCATGAACACTTTGGAAGTGGAAGTGCGGGGCCCGGGCTCTGGCCGCGAGAGCGCTTTGCGTGCGCTGCAGTCGGTTGGTTTTCAGATCACGTCCATCCGTGACGTGACGCCGATCCCGCACAATGGCTGCCGCCCTCCGAAGCGGCGCCGCGTCTAGCCGGCACAAAAGTTTGTTTGCGGCCTTCTCCGCTCTGTGAGGCCGCATGGGTTTGAGTAGCAACAGAAGTGAACAACTTATCTCAAGTGGCCGGACGGGAGAGGCGGACCCCCACATTGGCACTTGGGACATGAGGGCACGAACGTGATTCAGAATAACTGGCAAGAATTGATCAAGCCCACGAAGCTTGAGATCAAACCTGGGCTCGACGCCCAGCGCACGGCGACCATCGTTGCTGAACCGCTTGAGCGCGGTTTTGGCGTCACGCTTGGCAACGCTTTGCGGCGTGTTTTGCTGTCGTCGCTTCAAGGCGCGGCTGTAAATTCCGTTCAAATCGACGGGGTGCTGCACGAGTTTTCTTCTATTTCCGGTGTGCGCGAGGATGTGACGGACATGGTCCTCAACATCAAAGAGATCGCGCTGCGCATGCATGTGGAAGGTCCTAAGCGGCTGATCCTGCGCAAAGAGGGCCCAGGCTCTGTAACCGCCGGCGACATTGAAGAAACCGCGGACATTGAAATCCTGAACCCGGACCATGTGCTCTGCACGCTCGACGAAGATGCAGACATTCGGATGGAGTTCACCGTTTCGGTTGGGAAAGGCTATGTGCCGGCAGACCGCAACCGTCCGGAAGATGCACCGATTGGTCTGATCCCGGTCGATTCGCTCTACAGCCCAGTGAAACGTGTTTCTTACAAGGTTGAGAACACCCGTGAAGGTCAGATCCTTGATTATGACAAGCTGACCATGACGCTGGAAACTGATGGCTCTGTCTCGGCTGAAGATGCCGTGGCTTTTGCGGCGCGTATCCTGCAGGACCAGTTGCAGACGTTCATCAACTTCGAAGAGCCGCAGAAGGCAGAGGTTCAGGAAGTTCAGCCGGAGCTGGAGTTCAACGCAGCCCTGCTGAAGAAGGTGGACGAGCTGGAGCTTTCCGTGCGCTCGGCCAACTGCCTGAAGAACGACAACATCGTTTACATCGGCGATCTCATTCAGAAGTCGGAAGGCGAAATGCTGCGCACGCCGAACTTCGGCCGCAAGTCGCTGAAGGAGATCAAAGAAGTGCTGGCTCAAATGGGTCTGCACCTGGGTATGGAAGTTCCCAATTGGCCGCCGGAAAATATCGACGATCTGGCCAAGCGTTTTGAAGATCAATACTGAGTTGGCAGCGCGCCACCTCAGGTAAGGTGTAGTTTTAAGGAGAAGACAGATGCGCCACGGTTTTAGACAGCGCCGTCTGAACAGAACGTCCAGTCACCGCAAAGCGATGTTTGCCAACATGGCTGCTTCGCTGATCAAGCATGAGCAGATCGTCACGACCCTGCCCAAGGCGAAGGAACTGCGGCCGATCGTGGAGAAGCTGGTCACCCTTGGCAAGCGCGGCACCTTGCATGCCCGTCGCCAGGCCATCAGCCAGATCCAGGACAAAACCCAGGTGAGCAAGCTGTTCGACACGCTGGCCTCGCGCTATGCGGAACGCAATGGCGGCTATATCCGGATCATGAAAGCTGGTTTCCGGTATGGCGACAATGCGCCGATGGCCGTGATCGAGTTTGTTGACCGCGATCCAGAGGCCAAAGGTCAGGATTCCGGGCCCACCCAGGACGCTGCCGCAGAAGAGGCAGAAACCGAGGGCGCCGCAGCATAAGCGCTGAGTGACGTTTACATTCAAAGGGCGGTTCCCTTTAGGAGCCGCCCTTTTTCATTGCGCCGAGCATGGTTTCAAGCTCCGCGCGGTACTCTTGAGTGGCGCTTTCGCCTTTCGGGCTGAGCGCATAGATGCCCTTTTCCACCCGCTCGAACCAGCCATAGTGGTTGTCCGCCATCAGGCGGCGCGCATTGGTGACGTCCGCCGCTTTTGCCACCAGCGCTGCCTTTGTCGGACCGTTCGCAGACAACACGTTCAGGCAGCGCAGGGCATCCTGGCGATAGGCCGTCATGAGCCCCCGCCGCGTGGAGCCGCCGGTGTTCGGATCTCCAACCAGGCGCGTGAACTCCCGCAAGAGCCGGGTTTGCTTGCGTTTAGACTGGCGCGGCGTGTAGGGGGCGGGGTCGAGGATTGCATCCACAACACCATCTTTCATGCGTACCGTCAAAAGACCAAGCCCCAGCCGCCGGCAGAGCGCCCGGTTGTTGCGCACGGCCTTTTGGAAGGCCTTTCCGGTAATCCGCGGTACGGCCACGTAGACGGCGTCGGTAATGGCTTGGCGCTCAACGGCCTGGTGAAACAAGGAGAGCGAGAAGCGTGCCTTTAACTCAACGATCACGGGATCTTCTTCGCCGCGACGAGCCACAACGTCCGTAGCGCCCACCTCGCTCTTCACCTCATAACCCTGGCCCTCCAAGAACTGCTTTATGGGGGCGTAGAGATCTGTTTCTTTTAGCGCAGGGGCGGCCATTGAAACTCCATAGACCGATCTAAGGGCGAGTCTCAAGCTGGAGCGTTTCGGTGTTCGAGCGGCCTGCGCAATTTAGCGGTTGAATGCCAGCGCGGTTGCGGTAAACCCATGCACCAGCGATCGCGCAAGATCTCAATCAGGCAAAGCACTTATGGAAGAATTTGAACGCAGGCGCACCTTTGCCATCATCTCGCACCCGGATGCCGGCAAGACCACACTGACCGAGCGTCTGCTGCTGGCAGGCGGAGCCATCAGGCTGGCCGGTGATGTGAAGGCCCGCGGCGACCGGCGGCGTGCGCGCTCAGACTGGATGAAGATCGAGCAGGAGCGGGGCATCTCCGTGACCAGCTCCGTGATGACCTTTGAGAAGGATAACGTGATCTTCAATCTGCTCGACACGCCGGGCCACGAAGATTTCAGCGAGGACACCTACCGCACGCTCTCCGCGGTGGACAGCGCCATCATGGTGATCGATGCCGCCAAAGGTATTGAGGCCCAAACCCGCAAGCTCTTCGAAGTGTGCCGGCTGCGCGATATTCCCATCATGACCTTCGTCAACAAGCTCGACCGGGCAGGGCGTGAGCCTTTTGAGCTTCTGGACGAGCTGCAGGACAGCCTGGCGCTGGATATGGCCCCCAGGGTTTGGCCGATTGGCATGGGGAGTGATTTCCACGGCTGCTATGACCTGGTCAAGAACCTCTACTACACCACACCCGAAGACGGCAGCGCAGGGTTCGGGCGTACCGTCGAGTGCTCCGGAATTGACGATCCTCAGCTGGACGCGCTCGTGAAGGCGCCGGTGCTGGAGGCCGCCCGCGAGGAGATGGAGCTGGCACAGGCTGGGTATTCGGAGTTTGACCTTGAGTCGTTTCGTGAGGGTCACTTGTCGCCGGCGGTATTCGGCAGCGCGTTGCGCGAGTTTGGTGTCAATGCGCTTCTGGATGTGATCGGCAGCTTTGCCCCGCCACCACAGCCGGCACCGGCTGAGACGAGGGAGGTTTTGCCCAGCGAATCAAAGGTTTCCGGGTTCGTCTTCAAAGTGCAGGCGAATATGGATTCCAATCACCGTGACCGCGTGGCGTTCTTGCGCGTCTGCTCGGGGCACTTCAAGCGGGGCATGAAGCTCAAGCAGGTGCGGGTCGGCAAAGACTTGCTGGTTCACAGTCCGATCTTCTTCCTGGCACAAGACCGTGAGATTGCCGAGAATGCCGAGCCTGGCGACATTATCGGCATTCCAAACCACGGCACGGTGCGGGTGGGGGACACGTTCTCTGAAGGCGAGGATTTGCGCTTTACAGGCCTGCCCGTGTTCGCGCCGGAACTGCTGCGGCGCGTGCTCTTGTCTGATGCCACCCGGTCCAAACAGCTGCGTAAAGCGCTGGAGGACTTGGCCGAGGAGGGGCTGGTCCAGGTGTTCCGGCCCAATGTGGGCGCGCACTGGATTATTGGTGTGGTGGGCACCCTGCAGCTAGATGTGATGATGTCGCGCGCCAAACAGGAATACAAAATCGATATCCGGGTGGAGACGATGCCCT
>JBCDIP010000285.1:0-4980 GCA_038748855.1 Pseudomonadota bacterium | reverse complement strand
CGCGGAAGAGCGGAGCTTCTTGGGTGCAGGCCACCAAAAGTGGTTCGCCTGTGTTCAGCGCATCAGCGAATTTGTTCACCTCTGTGCGGCACAAGTGGGTGCAAACTTCAGGCACCTTGTGCAGTTCAAGCCCACCGGCGATGGCCTTTGCATCGAGCTTCATGGTGTGCTCGCAGTCGCATAGCATCAGAGTCTTGGCCACTTGGTTCATGTCTCTCAATTCCTTGTCATCGCAGCGGTGGAATCGGGCCCTGTTAGATCGCGCGCAGCCAGAACAGACAAGGCTCATTTCACATTACGGTTTGACGGCGCGCGCCTTTCCAGCGTTTAGTCTGCCGCAGAACGGACGTTATAATGCAAAAAGACGATAGCCTAAAGCTCGGCATCCTTTTGGAGAAGCGCGACAGCGATCACCCCTGGCTCGACCATGAGTGGGTGTTTGTGGGCGTTTTGCCAGGCGCAGCAGAGATCGATGGCATGCGGGTCATCCGCGAGGTGCCGGGATCTGTGCACTACCACGCCGCCACCTTGGAGCTGGAGTTGCACCGGGCGGAAGCGGAAGCCTATCAGTACAACCTCACCTCTCCTGAGCCGTCGATCTTTGTGGTTCTGCGCGAGAATGAGGAGGATGATGAGGACCTGCCGATCCTGGCCGAACTGGTGACCGCGAGCCCTTATGAGGCGCAGGATTACATGGACAGCTCTGAGGAGCTTGTAGAGCGCATCTTGATGCCCGACCACATCAAATCCTGGGTCAGTGAGTTCGTGGAGGCTCACTACAGCGAAGAGCCCTTCAAGAAGCGCAAGCGCGACAAGGTGCGTCCGGAAGAGTATAAGTTTGGCCAGGAACCCCTGGTGGAGTTGAGGAAACGCATGGGACGCGAGGGTGACGATGTCAACTGACCGTTCAAACGGCGACGACGGCTTGTTGTCCCGCTGGGCCAAGCGCAAGCAGGCCGTGCGCGAGGCCGAAGAGCTTGAAGAGATCGAGGCGGACGCTGCGGTTGAGGCCGAAACTGATCCGCAGACGGAAGAAGAGGCCATGGCGCTTTTGGCCGAGCGCGATCCGGAATTGGCACAACAGATCTCATCGCTCGATTTGGACAATCTGGCCTATGAAGACGATTTCACCGTCTTTATGCAGAACAAGGTGCCGGACATCATCCGCCGCAAAGCGCTCTCCAAGCTCTGGCTCAGCCATCCCTTGCTGGCCAATCTGGACGGCCTCAACGAATATGATGAGGACTATACCCAAGCTGCGGATGCAGCGGAGATGGTGCGCAAGGCGTTTGAAGCGGCCCGCCTGCGCGAGGAGGAAGCGGCCAAGAAGAAAGCCAAGGAGGCTTTGGCGTCGAACGATCCACCTGCTGAGGCGAAACAGGAACCGGAGATCGCTGACACCGATGAGCTGGTCGAAGATGATGATGGAGACCTGGAAGCTTAAGGGCGCAGCTCTGGTGTGCCTGTGCGTTCTGGCCTTCAGCGCCCCGGCTGCCGGTCAGCAAACGCAAGACGTTCTGGCAGAGATGGTGAGAGCGGCCGCTTCCGGGAACATCCATGCTGTCGAGAAGCTGCTTGAGGGCGGTGCGGATGCAAATGCAGCCGATGATGAAGGCACCACGGCCCTGATGGCGGCAGCTGCCTGGAATCGCACCGGAATTGCCAAGCTATTGTTGGAGAGAGAAGCTGACATCAACGCCAAGCGCACGGATGGGCGCACGGCCCTGATGGTTGCCGCTCGCGGGGATCATGCCGAGATGCTCGCGCTTCTGGCGGCGCGCGGTGCTGATGTGAAGGTGGTGGATAAGCAGGGCTGGACTGCGCTGCATTATGCCGCCAAGGGGCGCAAGGTGGAGCCGGCGGGGATCTTGCTGGAGGCGGGCGCAGATCCGAATGCTGGAGCGGCAAGGAGTGCAGTAACGCCGGTGATCCTGGCTGCGGGCTCTATGCAGGAGAAGGCGCTGGAGATCCTCAGCGAGCTGTTAGGGGCCGGCGGCGATGCCAACAGTGCCGGCAAAGATGGCTGGACTGCTCTGATGTCTGCTGTGCGCCGGAATGGGACCAAGCGGATCATTCTGCTTCTGGATGCCGGGGCCAAGGTGAGCGCGGCGGCTGAGGATGGGCGCACGGCGCTCAGTGTTGCAGCGCGCCAGGCCCGAGGCGCGCTTGTGAGCTTGCTTTTGGACAGGGGCGCTGAAGTGAATGGCGCCGGCAGCGGGGCCACACCCTTGACCTCAGCTGTTCTGAGCAAGAGTGCAGAGGTGGTACAGGCGCTTCTCAATGCCAAGGCCGACGTTGACCTTGCCGGCAAGGACAGTAAGACACCGCTCATTCTTGCCGCTTCATTGGGGGAGGACGAGCTTGTGCGCTCGCTCTTGGACGCCGGCGCCAAGGTCAATCTCCCCAATGAGACAGACGGAACCACTGCGCTGATGTGGGCCGCCAACACCGGCGCCATGAGCACGGTGCGCCTGCTGCTGGAGGCTGGCGCGCGGGCCGACCTTAAGGCGCACGACGGCTGGACCGCGGTGGATGCCGCCCGAAACGCGGGACATGAGGATATTGCCGCGCTGTTGGCGCGGGATATTTGATTTTCCTGAACCGCATCCTTGCGCCAGCGAGGACCTTATCAGCCAAGGGCTCGGTAAGAGCTATGGGCCCCCGCTTTCGCAGGGGCGCAGGGGGTGGCAACCTAGCTCAAATGGTGCACCTCGCCCATGCCGTAGACCGGCGTTGGGATGCCCTCCATGCGTGCTTTGAGTTGCAGCGAGAGGAACTGGGAGTAATGCCGCGACTGGTGCAGGTTGCCGCCATGGAACCAGAGCGCTTCCTGTTGGGTCGGCTTCCACATGTTGCGCAGTTCGCCCTCCCAGGGGCCGGGGTCCTTGGTGGTGTCTGAGCCAAGGCCCCAACACTTGCCCACCTTGTCGGCCACCTCTTGCGAGATAAGCTCAGCGGCCCAACCGTTCATGGAGCTGTAGCCCGTGGCATAAACGATGAGATCAGCCTCAAGCTCGCTGCCGTCTGAGAACTTCACTGAATTCTCGGTGATCTCTTCAACGCTCACATTGCTCTTCAGCTTGATCTTGCCGTCGGCCACCAGCTCAGAGGCGCCCACATCGATGTAGTATCCGGACCCACGGCGCAAATACTTCATGAAGAGGCCTGAGCCATCATCACCGAAATCGAGCATGAAGCCGGCCTTCTCAAGCCGGTCGTATAGATCCTTGTCGCGCTCTGCCATCTGCTCATAAACCGGGATCTGCAGCGCGTGCATGATCTTGTAGGGAACAGAGGCAAAGATCAGATCTGCTGTGTGGTGATCAATGCCGTTTTTCACCGCCTCCTCAGAGTAGAGCCCGCCCAGCGCCAGCTCCATCAGCGTGTCGGACTTGGCAATGTGGGTCGATGAACGCTGCACCATGGTGACGTCTGCGCCACTTTCCCAAAGGTCGGCACAGATATCGTGGGCTGAGTTGTTGGACCCGATGACGATGCATTTCTTGCCCTCGTAGGCATCGCCGCCAGGGTGCTTGCTGGAATGATGCTGATCACCCTTGAAGCGTTCAGCACCCTTGAACTGCGGAATGTTCGGCACGGCCGACATGCCGGTGGCCAGCACGAGCTGCTTCGGCTTCAGCACCACGTCTTCGCCGTTGCGGTTTACGCGAACGGTCCATTCGCCGGCGGCTTGATCGTACTCTGCACTGGTGCAGGTGGTGGAGCCCCAATAGTTCAGCTCCATGATCTTGGTGTACATTTCAAGCCAGTCGCCGATCTTGTCCTTCGGCGAAAACACGGGCCAATGATCGGGGAAGGGGAGATACGGCATGTGGTCGTACCAGACCGGGTCGTGCAGGCAGAGAGACTTATAGCGCTTGCGCCAGCTGTCACCCGGGCGCTCGTTTTTCTCAATGATGATGGTGGGGACCCCTAAGCGGCGCAGACGCGCGCCAAGGCCGATGCCGCCCTGACCGCCGCCAATGATCACGCAATAGGGCTGGGTTCCATAACCCAGGTCGGTCTCTTCATCTTGGCGCCGCTCGAGCCAGGTTTTGCGCTCTTCAAAGGCCCCGTGATCCACGCCGTTCTCTCGGGTCGGGCCTTTCTTTTCTTCGTGGCCCTTCAGTTCGACCATCGTGGTGAGCAGGGTCCATGCCTTATCGCCCTTAAGGCGTAGATGACCTTTGCCACGGGCCGTGGCGGTTTCGAAGGTGATCCATCCTTCTGTGACACCGTCCGCATGGGTCGCGTCGCCCTCAAGCTTCCAATTTGACGGTTTGGTGTCGCCAACCCGTGCGTTCAACATCTCCTCCACCGCCTGGCGGCCTTCCATGGTCTTGATATTCCAGGTGAACGAGACAAGGTCGCGCCAGTAGCTGTCGTCTTCAAACAGCCCGGCCGCGGCCGCGGCATCGCCGTCTGAGAGAGCTTTATCAAAGGCGCTCAGCCAGTCATTCACTTGTTTCGTGGGGTCGTCACTCATTTGGGCCTCCTCCGGTCTTCTTTGTGATGAGCAGCTTTTGGTGCTGCTGAGATCTATAGTGTTTAACGAATGTGACCAAACTGCAAGAAGGCTTGCCGCACCGTGGTGTGCTGGTGGTGGGTTAAGTTGACGGGTCATTTGAGACCACCTAGACTCTCAACGGAACTTGGTTCGCCACATTGTCCAACACTAAGAGGACGTTACGTAGTGCTTCAACCTCTTTCAGGGCCCGTAGATCTCTCACGTCTGGATCAAGCTATTCGATCTCTGGAACAGGAGATGGTTCAGGATCCCAGTAATGTCGGCGCGGCAAACCAACTCTATACCGTGCTTGATTATTATGTGCCTGGAGACACGGTCTCTGGCGTGTACACCGACTGTCAAAAAGCGCTGGCAGAACAGGTTTTCACCCGCGATGATGTTGTGGACTGGGTGAAGGGTGATCGGATCGTCCACCAATGTAAGGATTGGCTCAATCTTCTCGATGCAAATGG